>CAYVML010000059.1:0-7361 GCA_964452475.1 uncultured Dehalococcoidales bacterium | reverse complement strand
TGGGCATTTTCTTTATTCTCCTGGGCATTGTGTATGTTTTGTGGAGTAGAAGGGAGCAGACATGGTATTACGATTCCATATCGACCAGGAGAGATGTAAAAGAATACCTGACCCGTGAGCCGCAGCAGCTATGGCTAAGCGCATGGCGTATAGGTGGCAGGCTTTCCCTTGTTATTGGTATTGTACTGGTAATTATAAGTATCGTTATAAAGAGGGCCTTATTATAGAGTTATATAAGTTCTTTATACCGGTACTGCAAGGCTTCAGCTACGTGGTGTGTTTTAATAATCTCAACATGCTCCAGATCAGCGATGGTACGAGAGAGCTTCAGGATATGGTGAAAAGTACGTGCAGTGAGATGAAGTTGTTTCATAGCAGCACGAAGTAATCCTTGTGCGGCTGATTCTACGTTGCAGAAAATCTTCACTTCTCTTGGGGTCATATCAGCATTGCATTTAAGTTCTGTGTTATGGAAGCGTTCAAGTTGAGTTATATGAGCAGCCTCGATTCTTTTCCTGACCTCTTCAGATGGCTCAGCCGTTCGGCTTTCAGTAAGTTTCTCATAGTCAACATGGGGGACATCGAGGAAGATGTCGATACGATCAAGGAGTGGACCGCTTAATTTCTTACGGTAGCGGGAAATTTCTCCAACTGAGCACTTACATTCCTTAAAGGGATCTCCATAATAACCACAGGGGCATGGATTCATAGCTGCTACAAGCATAAAGTTGGCGGGGAAAGTGACGCTTCCGCGAGCTCTACTGACGGTGATGGTTCTATCTTCCATTGGCTGGCGCAGCGATTCTAGATTAGCATGTCCAAACTCGGGTAATTCATCCATGAAAAGAACACCTCGATGGCTCAAGCTAATCTCTCCTGGACGAGGCCATTGTCCGCCGCCTACCAGTCCTGCGTGGGAAATAGTATAGTGAGGAGAACGGAATGGGCGCTCGGTGATAATAGGCTTATCCTGGGGTAGCAGTCCGCTGACACTATAAATTTTAGTTACTTCGATGGCTTCTTGCATAGTAAGTTGAGGTAATATTGAAGGCAAAGAACGGGCAAGCATGGTTTTACCACTGCCTGGTGGTCCACACATGAGCACATTGTGCCTTCCTGCTGCTGCTATTTCCAGTGCCCTTTTTGCATGTTCCTGTCCTTTAACATGAATTAAATCAAAGACATAGTCTTGCTGAATCACCTGCTGCCATCCTACGTCGTCGTGATATACCGGGATTCTTGTTTCGTCCTGTAGGTGGCTGCCTAGCTGAGCCAGCGATTCTACCGGAAATATGTCGATATCACCTATGAGCGAGGCTTCTTTGGCATCATCCTGTGGTACAAATACTTCTGATAGCCCTTCATCATGGGCTAGTGCTACCATGGGTAGTATGCCATGGGTATGACGCAATTTCCCATCTAGAGACAACTCTCCTAGGAAAACACTGTTTGTAAGGTCTGCATGTAGCTGGTTTGAACTGATGAGCAGGCCTATAGCTATAGGTAAATCATAAGCAGGTCCTTCTTTTTTTAAATCTGCCGGTGCTAGATTGACGGTTATTCGCCTGTTTAGGAAGGAATAGCCTGAGTTCTTGATTGCTGCCCGAACCCTTTCCCTGGCTTCTTGAACAGCTTTATCAGGCAATCCTACTATTGTAAATGAGGGTAATCCAGGAGATATATCAACTTCGACTTCTACTGTAGCACCTTCAAGTCCTACCACAGCACAGCTCTTAATCTTGGCTAACATATTGCTGCAATTATAGCAGATACAGCCGTCTACTAAATGTAGGCACGCTTCAATTTGCTATCACCGCAGCGACAGCATATTGCCTGGTGTCGGAAAGACTGATGGAGAATTCAATTAAGTTCAACTCCTGAGCTTTAATAAGAGCATTACCATAAAGTCTCACCAGGGGTTTGCCATCGCTATTTGATAGAATTTCAATCTCAAGCCAACTGATACCTTTAGTTCCGGTACCCAGAGCCTTCATCACCGCTTCTTTTCCAGCAAAATGGCTGGCTAACGCAGGGGCATTGCCTTGATAGCTTTCCAGTTCAGCATCAGTGTAGATGCGCGTCAAGAAGCGGTCTTTCCATCGCTCTATGGCCGACTCTATACGCTCAATTTCTATAATATCAATGCCTATAGAGCTCATATCGATTATTCTCCTCTAAGCCATTAAATATCACAGAAGGGGATTCCCCTTCGGGTTTACCAATCATTAAGAAGCACATGTTACCTTTTTGGTGGATAGTTGGCCCTCGTTTACTCCTCTGGTAATAGTTTTTCCTGCAGTATGAGCTCTGTAACCCATTTTGCAGCCTTGCCAACCACTTCCGGGCATATAGTGGTATGGGCACCTGCCGCGTCAAATTTGTCTGCTTCATCAGGGTCAGCCATATAGAAATAACGACCGAAGAGTTTCATATGTATATCTCTGCAGATAATAGTCCCATATTCTTCGGTGAACCGGGCATGCAGTTTTCGGGCCAGCTCTGAGGTTCTTGCCCTGATTTTATCCGGGTCTGCGAAGTTGTCTCTTTCCCTGCCCCAAAGCGTACTGAGGAGGACTATGCCTCCTACGTAAGCTCCACAGCCGGCATCACAAAGTGAACCTCCTCCTCCGGAACAGCCAGTCACCCCTTTGAAGAGGTCGTCATTTCTGATATTGAGGGTATCCTGTACGGCTGCCACTGTACACTGGGCACAGCCTTTGTAAGTCTTCTCATATTCATATCCAAGTTGATATGCCTTGTCAGCCATGGCCTTAATATTTTTGTTTTTCATCTTTCGCAATCCTCCTTTGTGTTTTATCTATATCATTGGCTACTCAGCCACATTCCCAATTTATTACGCCTATTTTACTATTATATTAGCTTACCGTTTTACCATGAAGACCTTATCATTTTATCAGGAAGCCATAGCAATATCTGGGGGAACAATATGCAAATACCAAGTGCAATTATTATCAATATGATGAAAGGAATTACGCCGCGGATTATATCCATGGTGGTTATTCCCAATTCGGGCCTGGCGGTTCCCCTGCAGACAAATATCGCTGATGCGAAGGGTGGTGTTAAGAAGGCCATCTGCAGGTTAACACAAATCATGAGCGTAAACCACAGTTGGTCGAAGCCTAGCACAGGTGTTAGCGGCACAACTATCGGAGCAATTATCATTACTATCCCTATCCAATCGATAAACATACCCAGTACGAAAATAGTAATCATTACAGCGGCAAAGGCTCCCCATCGTCCCATTGGTATGGCCAGGATAATATCCTTTATAACGGCTCCACAGCGCAAGTACATGAATATGCCGACTGTAAAGTAAGCACAACAGGTAATAAGCATCACAAAGCCAGTTATTCTGAGTGTCTCCCTCATTGAATGCTTCAACATTTCCCAGTTGAACTTTCGGTAGGCAAGAGATAGTAGAACAGCCGCGGCAGCACCGACGCCTGCTGCCTCGTATACAGTGGCGATCCCAAAGAATATACTACCAAGGACTGATAGTATTAATATCACTGGTGGAACGAGTGAACTGAGCAGCATCTTTGTTTTCTTTAACAGGGGAGCATGTCTCTCTTCCAGTGGAGCTGCTGGAGCTATTTCTGGATGTAATAATGATCGGACTATAATGTAGATACAATATAGGGCGGAGAGCAACAGCCCGGGGAAAATGGCACCCATAAACAATCTGCCGACCGATAGTCCGGTTGTAGGGCCAAGAACAACCAGCATAATACTTGGTGGAATCAGGATGCCCAGAGTTCCACCGGCACAGACTGAGCCACAAGCCAGATCTTTGGCATATCCCCTTCTCAGCATGGGTCCTAGTGCTACTACAGTAAGCATGCTTACTGAAGCCTGTACTACTCCCAAGCAAGCAGCTAACAGGGTTCCAATCAGCACAGTCCCCAGTGCCAGTCCTCCTCTTAACCCGCCGAGCCACATGTGCAGGGCACCATACAACTTGTCCGCTATACCGGAATGAGCCAGTATTGCTCCCATAAAGGTGAACAGGGGAATGGCCAGCATATTGTAATTCAACAGCATGGCACTTATACGCATTTTTGCTAACTCAATTACAAGGGGGCCCATAGTGAGGTATCCAATTATTGCTCCCACTCCTCCTATAACCAGGGCTATGTGATAGCCGCTTAAAACCCCCACCAGTATCACTAGTACAAATATGAGAGTGTATGTTTCTGCAGCGAGTTCAATCATATTGATTTCCTTTTACTAGGGTGTGTATATCTCGGGCCAGTTGGGCAGAAAATTGGAGGCAGGTCAGGCACAAAGCTATCATAATAAGTATGTTATATAGACTTGATGGCGAGCACCAGAAATTTACAGTTAGCATCTGGCTTATAATCTTTCGTTCTACCATGTGGGAGATAACAACCCAGGTTAAGGCTCCAAATAGCGGAAAGAAAAACAGCAGGCTCCCTGTGACATCAATGAGGGCCTTTTTCCTGGCTGAGAGATGGGTATAAAGGACATCCACTCTGATATGTGAATTATGTAGTTGTGCATATGCCCAACCAAGCACGATAATTGCCCCTCCCAGCATACGCATGTCGCCAAACGCCCATCTTGTTGGTGAATTGAAAACATATCGGGCGATTACCTCATACAGGATTACCACGACCATAGCAATGATTAGCCAACTGGACAGTGACCCAACGAACTCGTTGACGGAATCAATGAACTTGAGTATTTTCCTCATAATCATATAAAGAATTTCAGTAGCATTTTACTAAGGGCTGCGAGAATCCACAGCACTTGAGGCAAACTTTATCAGGAAAACAGCAATAGTAGTAATGATAACGGGGCACGGTGTATTATACCATGCCCCGTTCTACTAATCAGTACTTATCGGGCTCAAATCGTAGGAAAAGTACTATTCCGTTACCATCCTGTTCTCACCAGGGTGTTTGGCAACCACAGGATTATCTGCGGGAAGATGACGCACAGGACGAGTCCGATGATAATCAGGCCAACAAAGGGAAAAACTCCACGTATGATGTCGCTGGTTTCCACCCCCAGTTCTTTGGGGACAGTACCGCGGCAGACAAATATAGCCTGTGCCATGGGTGGTGTCATAAACGCCATCTGCAGGTTGACACATATCATGATAGCAAACCATACTTCATCGAAACCAAGTTGCGGCATGATGGGCATGACTATTGGAACCATGATGAATAGAATTGGCAGCCAGCTCATCAGGAACCCAAGAATAAAAATAACAAACATTATCATGGCAAAGGCCCCCCATCTACCTCCAGGGGCAGCCATTACTACGTCGCGTACTACGCCGCCACAACCAATCCTGAGAAACACGCCAACCATACCAATGGAGAAAAAGGCAATACAAAGCGAAAAGCTGGTTACACGCATTGCTTCCTGCAGCCCCTTTTTGAATTTTTCCCATGAGAGCCTGCGATAAGCAACAGCTAGAGCAATGGAAGCTATTACACCTGTCGCAGCCGCCTCAGTAGGTGGTGCGACACCCAGGAAGATGACTCCCAGCACGGACATAATAATCAACAATGGTGGCACCACGCCCTTTCCCAGCATGGCCATTTTGGTGCCGAAAGAAACAACTGTACCTTGATCAGGAGCACCGGGTGCTATGTGTGGTTGCAGAAGAGAACGAATGATAATATACAAGGAATACAATCCTGCCAGCATAAAACCGGGCATAAATGCACCCATGAAAAGCTTCCCTACCGATATATCAGCCAGTGGCCCCAGGATGATTATCATCACACTGGGGGGAATCAGGATGCCCAGCACTCCACCTGCACAGGCTGCGCCTGTTGCCAGCGATTTGCTATAGCCACGTCGTATCATGGGACCGACTGCCAGGATGGTGAGTGTGCTCACGGAAGCGGTGATAACACCAAGACAGGCAGCAAGCATAGCGCCAAGCAACACAGTTACCACCGCCAGCCCTCCCCTTAACCTGCCCAGAATTACCGACAGGGCATTGTACATCCCGTCGGCAACACCTGAATCGGCGAGGATGATTCCCATCAATACGAATAAGGGAAGAGCCAGTAGCGGATAGTTCAGTGCTATGGTGTAACCTCTCTGGTACATCAGCTCAAAGACCGGTGTACCCATAGTAAAGAATCCGATGATCAGTCCCACTGCACCCAGGGTGATTGCTATGGGGAAACCCGACATAATAGCAATGATAATTGAGACGAAAAATATTAACGTAATAAGTTCGATGCTCATACCTCCGCCTCCAATATCTGCTGTTCATGCGGACGTTTGCCATATTTCAGGAAGTAAATGTCGCGTATGGTTTCTGCCACAAACTGCAGGAAAAGCAGGATAAGTCCGATGACGATGATTGTTCGCATGGGAGCCGCTGGTGGATACCAGTGGCTCATAATCATGCTCTCGTTGTTAATCCAGGCAAAAATAGCCCATTTCATGCAAGTATAGAGAAGAACGAAAAACACGGGAAAGAACAACACGATGGTCATGATTACGTCGAACCACACACGAGTCTTCACAGATAATTTTTGGTAGAAAACATCGATTCGTATGTGCGATCGATGTAACCTCACATATCCCCAGGCCAGTGCATTGATTGATGCTCCCAGCATTTGTGCTGTCTCATATGACCATGCAAGACCTATATTGAAAACGTATCTTGCAAAAATGTCCAGGAAAACTACTGCAACGAGCACCAGTAACAGCCACTTGGTTGCCTGACCTATCCACTCGTTTACGCTATCTATAACCCTCAGATATGTTCTCATCTATGAAGTTCCTTCTGCTGCTCTATACACTACAGGTCAACTTGAGGAGTTTCCAGAGCTATCATTCCCATATACTTATTTCTGAACGCTCGGATGGACATTACCACTTCCTTGTAGAATGGATCGTTACCAGCTTTCTCATCATAGAATGCTGTTGCTGCGTCAACGAAAGCCTGGTCGATTTCCTTTGGAATTTTCTGAACGACGCAACCGAAGTCGATAAACTGCTGCAGAGCTTCGACATTCAAGTTGGACATATAGTTCTGCCCCCACTGTTTATTCGCCCGAGAAACAGCTTCGAGCAACAACTGGTCCTGAGTTGACAATGCATTCCATGAATCCATGTTTACAAAGAACTGGTGTGGGTCGGTGGCGGCGCGTGTGGTTGAGGCATAGTGGTACTTGGCAACTTCATTGTGTCCAGCGCCCCAGTTTCCAGACCAGGCTGCTGCCTCGGCACCATCGATGACTCCACGCTGTATAGACTCATAGATTTCGCCACCTGGCAGGAAGATGGTTGACATACCAATCCTGTTCAGTATTTCTCCACCATCTCCCATGCATCGCATCTTTAAC
>CAYVML010000058.1:0-8028 GCA_964452475.1 uncultured Dehalococcoidales bacterium | reverse complement strand
CACATAGGTAACACTGGACTGCGGATTTTAGCAAGTTCTTTTTCAATATACTCTATGGGAGTAAGATAGGCAAGGGATTGGAGTGGGCGGTTAAAGTTATACTAAATAAGCCATTCGGTTAGGCTAGGATTTAACTCTTCAGGAGCTAAAGACAGCTTAGAGTCGTATAGCCATTCATACTGCAAGGTCTGATTAAATCTCTCTATCTCAGGGTTATCCTTTGGGGTTTTGACTCTGGAGAAGAATCTTTGAATTTCTAATTTGGTGAGCTCTAACCCTTTTTCTAGCAAGTTTCTCCGCTTTCCTTTGATCGGGATAGAGTTTATACCTTCGAATCACTCGCTCAATCTTCCAGGTGGATATCCCTTCAGTATATTCCTTATAAAATGACATGGTTATATTACCGATTATTCCTTAAAGCAATGAATTATTATTTGATTAATTTCTTGTGAGTCCGACCACATTTCTATATTAGTAGTTGTAGTGATAATTCTAAAAGGTTTGGACCTGCCCAAGATTGAATAAATCATCGAACTGTTGTTAAAGGAGAGAGCGTTTGCTAAGGTATAGATATATTATAAATATTACTTAAGTTAGAGGTTTGGTTAGATAGTTAATTAAAAGCTAACTTAAAAGTTCTACCTATCGTCCAGTAGCGCCCACCAGAAGTATAATAGGCTATAAATACGAATTCTCTTCAAGTAACTTCTCGGGGAGCTGTATGTGTTGCATTTAGAATAGTATGCTGTTTTCTGCTGTAACCGCCTGCTAGAAAAATCAAGCTCTATTAGTATTAAGTATTATCAATGCTCATTGAGAAATCTTGTAGTTAGATTATGAAAGCAGGCGGACTCTGTGCAGAACATCACTGAAATCGGAGAAATTGTAGTAGGTACTTGACTTGCTGCTAAGTAATATAGGAAGCTGCCCTGTGGCAAATACATGGTTTGCCTTGCATGCGGCATCCAAGTCGGAGAGTCCATCTCCCAGATAAACTACTTCTCCTCCTCGTGTCTTAAGCCAGCTAAGGTATAGATTTTTAAATCCTCTATCGACAGGATTTCCTTCAGGGTCATAATAAGATACTTCGATGCCCTTGCAGCTAAAAGAAGTCTTTGCGCAATGAAGTTCCAGGTCTTGCAGTCCGATTTCCTCCAGCACCGCTTGGATATAGAAATCAAGTCCACTACTGACGATGATAAAGGGGATACCTTTCCTGTTGCAATACGTGACGAACCCTATGAAGCCTGGCCTGAGTGAGATGTGCTGACGCACAAATGTTTGAAGCCTATCTTTTGGTTCTTTGATAAGGGCGAATTGTATTTTGTTGCTTTTTTCTACGGAAAGCCTTCCTCTAAGATAATCTGATTCGACCTTTTGCCAGCTGCTGGGTGCAAAGTTCTCTCTGAGCAGTGTACTCATGTTGTTATTGATGATTGTGCCATCAAAATCACATTGGATAATCATTGTGTATCTTTAAAAATTCTCTGTCAGAACCCCGGATAACTTCAGAGCTTGTGGAGCCCTGCCTTATGCAAATTTTGTCTCTTATGTAAATAAGCAGTAAATTAATCATATATTAAGAGAAGGGAAAAGGCTTGTCAATCTTGTGATTTAGAGAACATTATCATGGAATTTCAACATAGTCACCAGCACCCGTTTTATCAGGCATCTGTTCATAATGCTGTATCGTTATGTATATACCATAATCAAACAGAAGTATCACCCGATTAATACTATCTACCGCCTGGTGCATATCGAAAACATTTATAAACAGTGCCTGGACTTCAGCAGAAAGCCAGATATGTCTTCTCATCAAGATTAAACAATAAATAGACTCGCAAAGTGGTATCCCCTCTTTGTACATAACTTTAGCATAATTTGAAAAGCATGGTATGGATGCTTCAAAAAGGTTTTCGCTATTATAAATATTTTTTAGACTTTTATAACAGTTAACTACTGCTGGTAAATGTCTGTCTTCCGAGAGGTTATGCAACGAAGGAGTCCTGGTGTTTGTTCTTATTGCCTTACAATATTGTTCTGCAATTATTTCAGGATGATGTTCAGTAAAGTCTAGCAACTTATCTGCAAATATCTGATACATATCTAATCATCTCCTCTCTATTGATTCTTAACATATATGCATGGGAGAACCTTATCCATCATATAACATCGATAAATATCTTTAATGTAAATTTAATTTAAAATCTGTTATTTCTTAGTGTATCTTTTACCTGTTACCTTTAACCGTGCTAAAGAGCGTCGTAAAGATGCCTCAGCAGCAGTAGATGGCTTCGTTTTGAGAATTTCCTCAGCACGTTTTCTCGCTTGCTCTGCGCGGTCTATGTTAATTTCTTTAGCATGTTCATAAGCATCGGCTAAAATAATAACTTTATCGTGACGCACCTCAAGAAAACCACCCAGTAATGCTAGTACCTGCTTTGTGTCATCCTTTTTTATTACAAGTTCCCCGGGTTGCAGGATAGTCATAAAAGGGGCATGATGAGGAAGAATTGTAAACTGTCCTTCTGATCCCCAGGCAGTCAGCATAGCGACATCTTCAGCAAAACCAACTTTCTCAGCGGTAACAATTTCCAGTCTAAAAGTAGTCATTAATCCCTCTCCATTTTCCTGGCTTTTTCTATAGCCTCGTCAATACCACCCACCATATAAAAGGCAGTCTCAGAGAGAGCATCATGTTTTCCTTCTAGAATTTCTCTAAATCCACGTATTGTTTCCTTGACTGGAACATATTTGCCTGGAATACCAGTGAAATGCTCAGCGACATGGAATGGCTGTGAGCAAAATCTCTGGATACATCGAGCTCGATGTACAGTGAGCTTATCCTCAACACTCAGTTCAGCCATACCCAGGATAGCAATAATGTCTTGAAGCTCTTTGTATCTCTCTAGTGTTGCCTGTACTCCACGAGCAACTTTATAATGTTCCTCCCCCACAATAGCAGGGTCGAGTATCCTCGACGTTGAAGTGAGAGGATCAACAGCAGGATAGATACCAAGCTCGGCAATTGAACGATCTAAGGCAATAGTAGCATCAAGGTGATTATAAGTGGCTACGACCCCAGGGTCGGTATAGTCATCAGCTGGAACATAAACAGCTTGAAATGATGTAATTGCACCTTTATTAGTGCTAGCTATTCTCTCTTCAAGTTCGCTCACATCAGCACTCAAGGTGGGTTGATAGCCTACGGCCGACGGCATACGCCCTAAAAGCGCAGACAGCTCCATATTAGCCAGAATGTGACGGTAGATGTTGTCTATGAAGAGGAGAACGTCCTGTCCTTCAATATCACGGAAATATTCTGCAATAGATACCCCTGCGAGCCCAACTCGAGCACGCACACCAGGAGGCTCATTCATTTGTCCAAAAAGAAGGACAGTCTTATTTAAAACTTCAGTCCTTTTTAATTCCAACCATAGATCACTACCTTCCCTCGATCGCTCCCCTATACCAACAAAAACAGAAAATCCGCCGTGTTCAATGGCAATATTACGGATAAGCTCCATAATAATAACGGTCTTACCTACACCAGCACCACCATATGCTCCTGCAGTACCTCCTCTGCTAAAAGGGCTTATTAAATCTATTACTTTAAGTCCTGTCTCCAGCATTTGAGGGAATACCTGCCGTTCGTTAAGAGAGGGAGGCAGTCGATGGATGGGGTATCTCAGTTTTGTCTTCACTTCCCCCAGCTTATCAAGAGGCTCACCGAAAACGTTGAAAAGTCTCCCCAGGGTTTCTCTGCCAACCGGTACGCTTAATTCTTCTTCCATATCAATTGCTTCAGAGCCTCTCGACAATCCTTCAGTTGGAGAGAGCGCAATCCCACGAACCCTGTTATTTCCAATATGTTGTTGGGCTTCAACAATTATTTTAATACCTTCTTGAGAAATAATAATGCCATTATTTATCATCGGTAATTCACCTGGTAGAAACTCCATGTCAATTACAGTGCCCATAATCTGAACTACTTTTCCCTTTGCCATTTTCCCCTTCTTTATTCTAAGTAAAGTTATCAGGTCAGCCTCGTAATGTCACAAAGCTCGTTGGTTATAGTTTCCTGCCTTGTTCTATTCATAATCAGTGTTAAATCTTGAATCATTTCTGTTGCATTATTACTGGCATTACGCATAGCTATCATTCGTGCAGACTGTTCGCTGGCAACAAGTTCAAGGATAGCATGATATACCCGTATCTCTATATATCGTGGTAGCAACTCTCCTAATACAGCAGCAGCATCTGGTTCCCAGATATATTCTTCTCTTCCATCTCCAAATGGATACTCGGGTAGTTCAATTGGGAGTAACTTTTCTATTACAGGTTGCTGGATACTGGTATTAACTAATTTAATATAAGCGAGGTAGATCAAATCAACTTTAGCTTGTGTATAATCATCTATCACGATACGGGTTATAGGGTGAGTATCTAGTAGAGAGTGGTTATTACTGATGCCAGTAAATTCAGCACGTATATCCTGTTTAATACGAGATATGAATATCTTGCTTTTTCGTCCAATGCTAATCAGATTAACGGGTATCGTTTGCTTTAAAATAAAATCAGCCAGCAAATGATTGAGCCTGTCATTTAAATCACCACAGAATCCACGATCAGTACTAATATGGACTATAGATATTTTCTTAACCTCTCTTCTGTCGAGCAATGGGAATCGTTTGCCCTGAAACTGTCGTTGAGTGGCTAAATCAGAAATCACCTGGCTTATCTTCTCGACATAAGGACGACCTATAATAGCCTGGTCTTGAGCCCGTCTCATCTTAACAGTCGCTATCATTTCCATTGCTTTGCAGATTTTGGAAGTTTCTTCGACAATAGTAATATGTCGATTAATACTTAGATTGCTGGCCATAGTCACTCGATTAAGAAATAGTCGTTTTTAGTTCTTTCATAGCCGCCCTTAAAGCTTCTTCCAGTTCTGGCGTTACTTCTTTCTGTTCACTAATTTTTTGCTCCAGATCAGGATGGTTAGTCTTCATGAAATCGTAAAAAGTTCTCTCATAATCTACAATCTCATCAATGGGGATATTATCAAGGTAGCCATTAGTTACAGCATAAAGAATCAGCACCTGTTTTCCCATAGACATGGGTGAATATTGTGGTTGTTTTAAAACTTCAACAATACGTTTTCCACGTTCCAACTTATTTTTTGCAGCTACATCAAGCTCCTCGGTGCCAAATTTAGCAAAAGCTTCAAGCTCGCGAAACTGAGAAAATTCTAACCTTAGCCTACCAGCGACACGTCTCATAGCCTTTGTTTGTGCAGAGCCACCAACTCGGGATACCGATAATCCTGCATTCACTGCCGGACGAATGCCAGCGTTAAATAAGCTAGCTTCCAGATAAATCTGTCCGTCGGTGATTGAGATAATATTTGTAGGTATATAAGCTGACATATCCTCCATTTGTGTTTCCATAATAGGCAAGGCCGTTAGCGAGCCACCACCATATTCAACAGAAAGCTTTGCTGCTCTTTCCAAGAGTCGACTATGTAAGTAGAAAATGTCTCCAGGGTAAGCTTCTCTTCCTGGGGGGCGGCGCAACAACAAAGATAATTGGCGATAGGACCAGGCATGCCGAAAGAGGTCATCATAAACAACCAGGGCATTTCTACCTTGCTCCATGAACTCTTCAGCCATAGCACAGCCTGCGTAAGGAGCAATATATTGTAATGATGCAGGATCAGAGGCATCGGCAGCTAATACAATGGTATGTGACAAAGCATTAAACTTTTCTAAAGTTGCTACTACCTGAGCCACCTTGGATGTTCTTTGTCCAATAGCTACATAAATACAGGTCAGGTTGCTATCTTTCTGGGCAATTATAGTATCAATAGCTATAGCTGATTTCCCGGTAAATCGGTCTCCGATAATAAGTTCACGCTGTCCATATCCAATAGGTATCATACTATCTATGGTTTTAATTCCAGTCACGAGTGGGGTATCAACAGGCGCTCTTTGTGCTACATTTGGGGCTACTCTCTCTATCGGCCGAGTCTTATCCGTCCTAATTGGTCCTTTCCCATCTCGTGGGTTTCCCAGAGGGTCAACCACTCTCCCAATAAGGGCCTCGCCAACAGGGACCTCAATAACTCTCCCTGTTGCATGTACTTCATCTCCTTCATTGATATGAGTGTAGTCACCAAGGATAACGGCGCCGACATTGTCCTCCTCCAAATTTAGAGCAAGTCCACTAATACCATTAGGGAATTGTAATAATTCACTATATCCCACGGTGTTCAGTCCTTGAATTCGAGCAATACCGTCACTTACTTCCAGCACTGTACCTACGTTGGACACAGAAACCGACGTGCTGAGGCGCTCAATTTGTTCCTTGATTATGGAAATATAATCTTTGGTTGCCACTTAAACTCCTGAGAAATTATTATTGTATGTCCTCTAACAGGCTTCTCCTCAACGATTCCAGTTTATGGCGTATACTCCCATCAATCAGCATATTTCCAATCTTAATTTTAATACCTCCAATTATAGTGGGGTCGGTCTGAGCATCAATTATGACCTGGCATCCCCGTACTTTGCTAAGCTGGAGAGAAAGCTGCTGTTCATCCTTTTTACTCAATGGTAAGGCAGTGATTACTTCGGCATGCTCAATGCCATTGTACTCTTCCAGTAACCTGTCGTAGGAATGTGAAATATCACTGGCTTCTGACAATCCTCCCTTTTCCAGAGCCAGCTTTAAAATAGCCTGGGCATATATTTCAGCTTGTATTCGGGGCATCCTTTAGCTTTCCCTAAAAGTGGTACTTTCTTCTAGTATCTTCTCGATAAGATTACGGTGCTTTTCTTTATCCAAGGTCTCAGTAATAACTTTCTCCGAGGCCAGAATAACTGTATCAACGAATTCCTGGCGAAGTTCGCTAATGGCTTTGTCTCGCTCTTCTTCTAGCTGAAGCTGGGCTTGGGCATAGATAACTTTAGCCTCTTCTTTTGCTGCTTTTCGTGCTTCCTCTTTTATTTTATCCCCGAGTTGTGTTGCCTGAGCGATAATATTCTGACCCTCTTTATGCGCCTTTCCGAGCTGTTCCTGAATGGCTAACTGAGCCTGTTCATATTCTTTCGTTGTAGCCTCAGCCCTCTCAATACTCTCCTTTATCCGTTGTGAGCGCTCATCGAGTATTTTTCGCACTGGTTTATAGCCTAAAAAGGTGAGCAGTCCTAGTAAAAGGAGAAAGCTAATAAGCTGACCTACAAAGGTGGCTAAATCTAGTCCTAGACTTCCCATGATGTATTATTCCTTCCAGCAGTTGTCACACCACAAAAATAAGTAGAATGCAGACAACAAGGACGTAAATAGCAATAGCTTCAGCAAAGGCAATACTCAAAATCATATTGGTCATTACTGCCCCTCTTGCTTCAGGGTTGCGTCCCAGTGCCTCCATGGCCGCCTTGCCAATCAAGCCAATACTGATTGCAGGGCCAATTGTCCCCATGCCAACGGCGAGCCCTATGGCGATAAATCTAGCTACTTCTGCTGTAATATCCATTTTTATCTCCTTTCATGTTATCACCACCTATTTAGTTCATTCAATGTCATCTCTGATGGCTGCACAGGCAAATCCCAGAGTCAACCCAGAAAATATTAAGGCCTGGACAAAACCCACCAACGTTTCCAGCCCATAAAACACAGCGGGAATTACCCAGGGAATGATAAATATTATTGCTGAGATTAATATTACTCCTGCGGTCATATTACCAAAGAGTCGGAAGGTAAAACTGATTATACGAACTAATTCGCTTATAATTTCTAATAAGCCAACGAACATAGCTATAATACCTTTAAAAATACCACCGAATCCAGCTTTAAATTTCCCACCAAATAACTGGGAGAGACCCTGCCCCAATGGTACGAAATTGAAGAATTTACCCAGATACTTAATACCCTTTGCCTTAAAGCTCCAGTACTCGATAGCAATGCCTGAAATTAGTGCCAGCATCAGAGGTACATTAATATCTGTATTGGCATTGCGGAACAAGG
>CAYVML010000057.1:0-8042 GCA_964452475.1 uncultured Dehalococcoidales bacterium | reverse complement strand
GCGAATTCTGCGACATAGTGGTGATGAACGGTCATATACCGAGAACGAAAAGCAGGGATCAGGTGCTCGCTGAACTAAATGTCATATATGACCAGGGCTGGCGAGGCAGTGTCTTTTTCACCGATGATAACTTCATTGGCAATAAACGGAAGTTGAAGAAAGAGATACTGCCGGCAATGGCGCGGTGGAGCAAAGAGAGGGATTTCCCCTTTTCATTCTTCACTGAGGTATCCATAAATCTTGCCGATGACGAGGAGCTCATGGGGGCTATGACAGAGGTGGGCTTTAACATGGTATTTGTTGGGATTGAAAGCCCTAACGAGGAAAGCCTGGTAGAGTGTAACAAGCTGCCAAACAAGGGTCGTGACCTGCTGGCATTGGTCAAGAAGCTTCAGAACCATGGTTTTCAGGTACAGGGAGGGTTCATTGTCGGTTTTGATAGCGACCCGCTGTCAATTTTCAGGAGCCAGATTAACTTCATTCAGAACAGTGGCATTGTAACCGCTATGGTAGGGGTATTAATGGCCCCTCCAAGGACAGCGCTCTACAAACGCCTAAAAAAGGAGAATCGTCTGCTGCCAGGCGGTTCTGGCGACAATACGGACGGGTCAACCAATTTCATTCCTAAGATGGGCCGTGAGAGGCTAACAAATGGCTACAGGCATATCCTCAGTACTATCTATTCGCCCAGGCAATATAATGAACGTATAAAAACCTTTCTAAAAGAGTACAAACCGAGGAGCCCACGGAAAGGTTCTATCAGTTTTAGCTATATCAGCGCACTGTTCAGGTCTATGGTGGTTCTGGGCATCTGGGACAAAGGCAGGAGGGACTACTGGAAGCTGTTTACATGGACGTTGCTGAATAAACCCAGGCATTTTCCTCTGTCGATAACCTTTGCTATTCAGGGCTTACATTTCCGCAAAGTCGCCGAGAAAATAGTCATGATGAATGTTGGCGATCTCGATGGGACTGGGTGAGCACAAATCTGACATAGAGCAGGAATAGGGATCAAAGCGCTACTGGCAGGACTGATAGTTTGCCAGGTCAGATAGTATTCAATAATACAGCACTTTCTTAGGGGCAGTACATTTACTGAGGTGAGGATATGAAAGCAAAGGGGTTGTTCATTGCTGGAATTGTACTGGCACTGGTAGGGGCTGGTGCCCTGTTTCACGGACATCTTTTCGGCGAAAGTAACTCTGCTATTGCCTCGGTGGTGGGGATTATCGGCATCGTATTTATAGCCACCTCTAAGTTCAGGCTGCTGTAGTAATAAACCAGTTATTGCTTAATAATTAAGGCTTTACCCTTGTATACTTTCTGCCTTCCCTGTCGTACCATTCCTGCATAAGCAGGAATCTACCCCCATATTTTCATCCTTGAGGGAGCAGTAGCGATAGAACCGTCTCCCACTTTTGTCATTGTAAAGTAGCTTTACTGCCACTGTAATTTTAGGGTAAAAAGGTAGTGGTCATATTATTGCCAATAGTATAGGTTTATTTATGATATAAAAGAATTAATGAAAATGTAATTTAAAAGATATTTCTTTGAGTTATAATAGTATTGATGAATCATTTATGATTAGAGCAACATAGTATTTGAATTAGCATGGAAAAGAGCATGATATCGTTAAATACTAAATATGTGTAGACCCAGATTTGCCTAATAGTGACATATACTCGTTATTCAATCGATAGTATATGGTAGATTTACCCGACATTTAATTGTAAGAGATAAAGGATATGGATATTATATGCTACATGAAAATAGTGTAAGGTGAAAACATTAAGCCTTTCCATTTGGCCTTGGTATATGCCCATTTATCTTATGCCTGTCGTAGGCATCAAAAACATCTTTGCAAAACCTAATCACCTTCTCATCATGAGTCATAATAGCCTGTTCATATATTTTGATAAAATATCTTTTTCCCGCCTCAGTTTGAGAATAATTCTTCTTTAAAAGGTTATGCTCCATGCATAAGGTCTGCCCATTGTTAATAGAATTATTCCCTCCCTTATCTTTTGGTCTGATATGATCAACGCATAATTCAACTCCTTCCTTCACACCTCTACCACAAACAATACATCTATAGTTATCGCGCTTTAGGATCATGTTCTTTACATTCATGGGGAAATCAAACAATTCATTTTCTTTAACATAGGCAGGGTCGTAACGATACACGCCTTTCTTTACCTTTATAAGTATTCCCTCTTGGTAAAGCTTGCGGATTTCTCTCCAAGGGTCTCTCGGTGGTTGTGAGTGTTCCTTACGGTATTGACTAGTCACCCAATCTACAACCGGACCGTGTGGTAAATCTCGCCGAGGGTGTTTTTTAAAGTATTCGAGTACTAACTCGCTAATAGTCTTACTTTGTGCCATTATTTTGCTCCATAGTTATATTAAGGTGGAATTGATTCATCTGCCCTTCAGTCAAGAGTCGATTTTTTGCTAATTCGCAATATTTTTGATCAATATCGATTCCTATTCCTTTTCTTCCTGTTTGCAAGCATGCAAGCAAACTTGAGCCACTACCAAGAAAGGGGTCAAGAACTGTATCTCCAATAAAGCTAAAGAGTTTAATACACCGCTTGGGCAATTCAACAGGGAAAGGAGCTGGATGCCCAACTCTTTTTTTGCTTTCTCCCATAAAACTCCATACGCCATTTGTCCATTCCATAAACTCTTTCTTTGTTATATCTGATTTGCCATCCCTTCTCATTTTTTTCCATCTTTCTTTATAGAGAATTACTATGACTTCAACCGGAGCGATAACATATGGTGCAGTTGCAGAAAGCCATGACCCCCAAGCAGTCCTTCGTGAGATATTTTGTTCATTCCATATAACTGTTGAGTGGTATTTAAACCCAACTGCTTTGGCAATGCTTGTGATATCCGCACAGACACTCTGTTGCCCGCCTTTATTCTTGTCCAATGGGATATTAAGACAGAATCTCCCATCATTTTTAAGCAACTTATAACATCTAGCTAGCCATTCACCCGAAAAAGATAAGTAATCTTCATAAGACATAGTATCATTATAAGAATTATATTTAATATCTACGTTATATGGTGGAGATGTCACTATTAAGTCTATAGAATTATCAGCGATGCTATTTGACTTTAAAATGTCGATATTGCATATCCATATTGAGTCCCTATGGAAGTACCACCTTTCATCTAAGAAGATTCTAGGAGATATCGCTGGTTTATCATTTTTCGTGTACTGTGTAGCATAGATTACCTCAGGTTCTTTAACTAGTGAAGTTGATTTTTTGTATATGCTTGGATTTTGTGGCGCAGTAAAGCTCTGGCTCTGTTTTAAATACTCCGAAATGCTTTCCCTGCTAAAACGCCTTTGCCCACCTGGTGTCCGCGCTGAAAGTATCAGACCTTGTTTCTCCATGCGATAAATGGTGGATTGGCTCACCCCAAGATACTTAGCAGCTTCTCTTGTTGTGTAAACTAACTTTCCCTCTACTGTTGCATCTTTCATATACATTGTCAATACTTTAAAACATTAGCCAACTCTTGTCAAGAGCTCGTTGTTACTAATTATATAGCAAGTAACCAAACAATGATGATTTGAAGATTTTATCTGCTTAGTAAAAGTAAGTTCAGAGATATGATGCTGCTTGATTATATGACGTAATAATACTTAACAATTGTAATAGAGGGCTATATTAGTGGGTTTATCTTCGCTATTCGTTCGCTGGCATGGTGCTTAGACACTTATCAGCGAATTATTTCTTTCTGCATGAAATAGATCGCATATGTTAACCTGATATAAATATTTCATTGCTTTAGGGTGGACTTCCTGCCTGTGCAGTAATGATAAACGTCGTCTTTGCCACGACACAAAATAGCTAAGCATCTCTTGCTTATCTTCCCTGGCAGGGCTAGCCATAGTGTGGCATACTTAGAGGAAATTGAAAGGAGGCAAGCACTATGTATCTGGATGCTGTGGAAGAGCGGATGCTGTCTGGCAAAGAGGGTGCGGGCAGGAAAAAAGCAATGGAAATCCTCTGCGCGATAGGGGATGGGGTTGGGGCGGAAAGAATGGTCAAAATTACTTATGCACATCTCATGCCGCCCGATGTGATGTTCTTTCCCTACGGAAGACAGGGACAGTGGGCTCATGATATGACCTGGGAATTGCTCCAGGATGTTGACCGCTTCAAGGTACCGACAACGATTGAACCTATGTTTGTTGATTTGAATATTGCCAGCCAGATGGAATTTTCCGATTCAACTATCGAGGAAATGCGGCGGATTATGGGGGCGGCGACTGCACGCTATGAGAAGCTAGGAGTGATTCCAAATTATTCGGCGCTTCCTTTCTATGTATATCCGACCAGGTTCGGCCAACATATCAGTATCGCTGAGTCTAACGCTATCCTATGGGCAAATACCATATATGGCTCTCGCTGTGAGCGGGATGATGGCATCACTTCTTTAGCCTCTGCCATTACCGGCTGTGCCCCTGAAGCAGGTGTACATCTTGCTGAGAACAGGTTTGCAGAGGTTGTGGTCAGGCTCAAAGACGACCTCGATATCACTGAGTTTACCGATGGAGATTATGATGCCTTGAGCTTTGCGGCAAGCAGAAAGACAAGGGAAAAGACGCCTGTATTTACAGGACTCCCGACTTCAATGGGCTATACTCAGCTTAAGCACTTAATCGCTCCAATCGCTGTGGAATCCGGCCTGGCGATAATGCATATCGTTGGGGTAACTCCCGAAGCACCAACCCTGGATGCTGCACTGGGGGGGAAGAAGCCAGTGGATGAAGTACTCATCGGGAAGCAGGATATAGAGGCAGCCTACGAAATTACCAGTACCGCCACTGATGAACATATCGATTACGTAATGATGGGTTGTCCTCATCTCACTATGGTTGAATTAAAAGAACTTGCAGAAGTGTTACAGGACAAGAGAATCAATGAAGGGGTCAAGTTCATTGCTGTTACCACTCATTCTCTACTTAAAGTTGCAGAGGATATGGGGTATGCACAGGCGATTAAAGATGCTGGGGTGATGTTAACCGCAGATATGTGTATTGCTTTCTCAGGCACACAGGCTACCGGCGTCATTGCCACCAACTCAATTAAGGCTGCCTTCTTTTATTCCGGCTTTTCCAGCAAGGCAAAGCGGTCAGTCTGGTTTGGCAGTACTAAGGACTGCGCGAAGGCTGCTCTCACCGGTAAATGGGAAAGGAGGAAATAAGAGTGATTACATTTAAAGGACATAGTATTTCTAAACAAAAAAGGGTAGAAGGAGAGGCGCTGGTAACAAATGAGCTAGTCGCTTTTTGGGCTGGAACAGACTGGGAGACCGGTGAGATAGTGGAAGTAGGGCACGAGGCCAGAGGTCAGAACATGAAAGGGAAAATACTGGTTTTCCCGGCAGGGAAGGGGGGAGCCGGAGAGACCTTTGGCTACTACTACCTTTATAGGAGCAACTGCGCACCTCTGGCTATGGTTTGTAACAGGGCGCAGCGTACCACTGTATCAGGGGCTATACTTACCAATACTCCGATGATTTACGGTTTCAAGGAAAACATCGTGGAACATATCCAGACAGGAGATATCATCAGCGTGGATGGAGAAAAGGGAGAGGTTGAAGTTATCAAGAAAGCGAAAAGTTAAGAGGTATTATATAATTTGCCCCTGGCGTATATGGATTTGTAATAAGTATTTTGCCATACAGCGGTGGTGTAAGTAATACTGGCCGGGTGGCTTCTTAGGGAGCCACCCCTTTTTTATTCCTTACAATGCTATGGTGCTAGTGTTCTCTTAGATGTATATGCTTGATTTGCAGGAAGAGCGAAAAAGCATGCAGGAAGACTTATCATGTTAATATTGTCTTAATATTTATGCTATAAAATCGAAAAATATAGAGCGGAGTATGCAGTGTATTTATTACGGCTGTTGGTAGGTTGACATAAAACATCATGCACGATGTAAAAATTTAATTAACAGAGGAAAGTGAGATGGCAGGAAAACGAATACTGGTGGTGGATGATGATGTTAAGACCGTGGAGCTGGTCAAGCTTTACCTGAACCGTGACGGTTACAAGGTACTGACTGCCAACGACGGCGTTGAAGCCCTGCGTCTTGCCAGGGAAGTACATCCCAACCTCATCGTGCTGGATATCATGCTGCCCGGCATGGATGGATTGCAGGTATGCCGTACCCTGAGAGATGAATCCGACGTGCCAATTATAATGCTAACGGCCAGGGTTACCGACCAGGACAAGTTAACCGGCCTGGAACTGGGGGCTGATGACTACGTGATAAAACCATTCAGTCCCAGGGAGCTGGCAGCCAGGGTACGCGCAGTGCTTCGCCGGCTGCCCGGAGGGCGGGGGCCGGAAAAAATTCAACGGGGTGACCTTAACCTGGATTTTAACAAACAGGAAGCTACTCTGGCAGACAGAACCCTGAATCTCACCACGCTGGAATTTAAACTGCTGGGTGTTCTTGCCAGGGAAGCTGGCAAGGTCTTCAGCCGGGCACAGCTTATTGAAGAGGCCCTTGGTTATGATTTTGAAGGCTTCGACCGTACTATCGATGTACACATCTTCAATCTGCGCCGAAAGCTTGAACTTGAACCAAGCCAGCCTGGCTATATAAAAACAGTGTACGGAGCCGGGTACAAGTTCCTGGAGCATAGTAATGGTACATAGCCTGCGCTTTCGGCTGGTTATCTCTTTCGCCGTTGTCATACTGGTGACCATCGGTACAGTATTTTTCCTGATTAACCATGCCACTCAGGGCGAAATCCGCCGCTTTGGACTACATGCCGACCAGATGCGTGTGGAGAGGATGGGAACCGAACTATGCCGTTATTACTGGTATCAGGACAGCTGGGAGGGAATTCAACCACTCGTGGAACAATGGTGTAATATTTCTGGGCAGCATATCATACTTACCAATGCCGATGGAGTTGTAGTTGCGAATTCTGAGGGGAATCTTTTGGGGGAATTTTATGATTCTGATTCACCTGGCTTATCCCTCTCAACTCCATGGCATGCAGGTCCCATAGGCACACTCTATCTCACCCCGAAATCATCGGCAGTACTGGGGTTTGCTTCGCTACAAATCCTTATACAGGTAATCGGCCGCTATTTCTTATGGGGAGGACTGCTGGCGGTGGGCATTGCCCTGCTGGTTACCTTTATCCTGTCACGGAGAATTCTGGCGCCGGTTAAGGCACTCTCTTACGCGGCCAGACGGCTGGGACAGGGTGATTTTTCACAGCGGGTATCTGTAAAAGATAAGGGTGAAATGGGCGAGTTCGCCCAGACCTTTAACTCGATGGCAGGAGACCTGGAGAGAGCTGAGAAGATACAACGTACTATGGTGGCTGATATCGCCCATGAACTGCGGACTCCACTGTCCAACATCAGGGGTTATCTGGAGGCAATCAGCGATAAGGTGATTAAGCCGAATACAGACACCCTACATTCTATTGAGGAGGAGGCTGCTTTGCTTTCACGCCTGGTTGATGACCTTCAGGAGCTGAGCCTTGCTGAGACAGGGGAACTGAAACTGGAACGACAGGTAGAAGATATCTCTAAAGTAATAAAGCGTTCAGTTATAGCAGAGCAACCCAGTGCAATGGCGAAGGGATTATCACTGGCAATAGACCTGCCTGCTGAGTTGCCAGCGGTGAATATAGATGCACAACGAATTAGCCAGGTACTGCGCAATTTGCTGAATAACGCATTGGCTCATACTGCAGAGGGGAGCATAACCGTTTCTGCCAGGCAGCAGGACAATTGGGTGGAGATAAGCGTGACTGATACCGGTGAAGGCATTCCTGAAAAAGAACTGCCAGAAATCTTCGAGCGCTTCTACAGGGTGGATAAATCCCGCACCAGGACTACCGGCGGCAGTGGACTGGGGTTGACTATCACCAAGAGACTGGTTGAAGCCCATGGTGGCAGCATCGAAGCCTACAGCGAAGAGGGAGAAGGCAGCCGTTTTAGCTTCACGATACCCGTTGCTAAATGATATAGCCACTTCGGGCTATAGAGT
>CAYVML010000056.1:0-8095 GCA_964452475.1 uncultured Dehalococcoidales bacterium | reverse complement strand
GGGTGTCATATTGGCTCCGGTGGGCCTCGTCGGTGATGACGATAATGTCATCCCTCTGTGATAGGATAGGATGGGGACTGCCATCCTCGGTGCGAAATTTGTGGATCAGGGTGAAAACAAAACGGTGATCCTCTGTGAGGAGGCGCCGGAGGTCTTTTGAACTTTCAGCCTGACAATGACCTTCCGTGATTACACCGGTATTTGCAAAGGTCTGATAGATCTGGTCGTCCAGTTCCTGCCGGTCGGTAACTACAACGAATGTCCAGTTGCCCGGCACCTTCTGCAAGACCTTCTGGGAGAAGAAGATCATAGAGATCGATTTGCCGCTCCCCTGAGTGTGCCAGAACACGCCGAGGCGTCCTTTACGGATATTGATCTCTCGTAAGGCATCCATGGCGTTCCCGACTCCGAGATACTGGTGGTTCTTCGGCACAATCTTGACTATCCCGCCCCTCACTTCCATAAACAGGAGGAAATTCTCCACGATGTCCAGAAACCGGGTCGGCTCGCAAGTCCCCCGGAGAACGGTTTCAAGGGAGATGACCCCTTCTTCCCCCTCGCTGTTGATTTTCTTCCAGTCATTGAAATGGCCCCACTCGGATGTAATGCTTCCAACCTTGGCCTCGCTCCCATTGGATAGGATGATGAAGGCGTTGAACCAGAAGAGTTGCGGGACGGTATCCTTGTAGTCTGTTAGGTTTCCGGTGTAAGCAGTTTCGATTTGTTTGTGGACCGCCTTTAGTTCTACGAACAAAAGCGGGATGCCGTTGACGAATCCCACGAGGTCGGCCCGCCTCTTATACATCTCTCCCACAAGCCAGAACTGTGAAACCAGCAGAAAGTCGTTGTTGGCGTGTTTGTCCCAGTCTATCAGCCTGACAACCTCCACCCTCTCTCCACCTCCTTCGGGATCGGTGATATGGACTTTGACTCCATTCTTCAGGAGTTGGTATAGCTCTCGATTGGCGGCAGGCATACTGAGCCGGGAACGGTCACGTGTCAATTCCTCAAGCACAAGATTATATGCTTCTGGCGGAACATATGGGTTCAGACGATTTAAGGCGATACGGAGGTGAGATTGAAGAATGATTTCAGATTGATTGTCCCGGCCAAGGGTGCCGGAAGGGCCGAGGGTTTCATACAGGGCATTGATATGCTTCCATCCAAGCCCTTTCAGCAATTCGATTGCGGGCTGTTCGATGAGGTCTTGCTCGGAATATAAAGAGCCGCCTTTTTGTGTCATGCATAGGCCTCAGGGATAAAAATGTCCAGTTCTGAAACATCAAGTTCGCCGGAGATGAGTTTGGGAAGGAGGATGTCACAGGTGCGCCGCAACAGTTCAACCTTTGTCCGCAGGTTGTGTGCCTGATCAAATAAGTTCGAAGATTGCTTCTCAAAACTATCCAATAACGATTGCTGTGGACGAAGTACCACCTCCGCATAAACAGAGTTGCGGTTAATTCCTGGAACAGCCGCACCTGAAACTAAGCGCTTTAAGTCAAGTTCGCTTAGAACAAAGTAGAGATAACGTAGCCCGACCCCATGATCAATAGTCCTGACGTAGAATGCAGAATCGATCGGGAAAAAGTTCTGTTGTATCCAATGGACATCGCCAGCATTGCCCGCTCGACCGACAACCACTCCGGGTCCGGCAATAGACGACTCATTATGCCATCCCGAAATACCGCTCGACCCCACTACAGGGTAAGGTCCCGGATACCTATTCTTCTTTGTAAGGCCCTTTCCATACTCTAAAGTCAAAATATCGCCAATAGTGACAGTCTTCCAACCCTCCGGGATCTTTCCCAAAGGGGAGTCCACCATCTTAACCTTCTGGTGGCCGGGGAAGCGGAACATGACGAACCACTCCCGATATATGGTCTGGGCCATCTCCTCCAGTATCTTGATGCGCTGGATATTGTTCTCTATCAGGTCGTCGTAGGCGGAAAGAATTGCGGCAATTTTCTCTTGAATGTCTAAAGAAGGAATTGAGAGATTTAAGTCTTTGAGTATTGTGAGCG
The DNA here is from genome assembly GCA_964452475.1 of uncultured Dehalococcoidales bacterium. Lineage (GTDB taxonomy): Bacteria > Chloroflexota > Dehalococcoidia > GIF9 > AB-539-J10 > JAUUZT01. Next base: position 6,074 of record CAYVML010000056.1, on the reverse strand, counting down.
TCAAGAACTTTGTTGCCACTCCGATAGATACGCTTTTTAGAAATTCCAGTTTTGGCTGAAGTAAATAAAACAGAAATCTGTTGATCAGACGCCGTTTATCTGTTGAGAGAATCACATACGTGCGTTGATAAGCGTCGAATTTACCTTTGAAGTATTTTATTGGAAAAATACCAGCCGCATTGTTTCCAGCCAGCAACACACATTCGCAGTCGAAAGAATAGGTATTGGTTTGGAATGTCTCTCTCGAACACGTAAAGAAAGGATATTGTCCGTTCGTTTTGGCAGCATTGGAATCGAGTTTCCCAGTGGTGATTGAGACAAGGTCACCAAGTCTATAATCTCTCCAAACGTTTGTATCCAGTCTCGTCTTCATTTCGATTCCATCAGAGTCATGATATTTTCTGCAATCCTCTCCTCTAACTCTCTTGCTTCAACATTCAGAACTTCCAATTTCTCATTCAATTCCTGCAATCGCTCCTTAAAATCAAAGTCGTCTGCTTCACCTTCGGTAATTCCTACATAGCGGCCCGGGTTTAGGCTCCATCCTTGGGCCTCTATCTCCTTCACGGTTGCTACTTTGCAGAGGCCGGGGATATCCATATATTTTCTATTGGGAAATTTATCGGCCATCATCTTAGCGCTTCCGTGTTTGTTCTCTTTCTTCTCTCCCCGATAAAGTCGAACGATATTTGCAAGTAACTCTATCTGCTCAGGCGTAAATTCCCGATGCGCACGGTCAATCTGGTCGTAGATTTGTCTGGCGTCGAGGAAAAGCACCTTGTCCTGTCTCTCTGTTCCTTTCTTGCCCCTGTCAAGGAACCAGAGCATACATGGCAGGGTGACGGTGTAGAACATATTCGGACCCACCGTCACTATCACGTCTACCGACCGGTCCAGGATAAGTTTCTTACGGATTTCCAATTCCGAGGCCCGGGCGTCCGCTGCCGAGTTTGCCATGACGAAACCGGCCCTCCCGTTCTTGCTCAATGTGCTATAAAAAATTTGTATCCATAGGTAATTGGCATTATCAACCTTTGGCAGTCCAAAAGGAAAGCGAGGATCGTCTTTGAGACGGTCTTTATCTACCCGGTCAACATTGAATGGGGGATTAGCGAGGACAAAGTCGAACTTTCCGGGACTGTTGTGAAGATCTTCGTAATAGGTGTTTCCCTGCCGAATATCTCCTGCCAGCCCATGAACGGCAAGGTTCATCTTATTGAGGCGTACGGTTTCTGCCACACGCTCTTGTCCGTAAATGCTGATCTCTGCCGAGGCGTTTTTTTTGTGCTCTTTGACAAACCGGGCACTCTGGACAAACATACCCCCAGATCCACAGGCTGGGTCGAAGATGCGGCCATGAAACGGCTCCAGTATCTCAACGATGAGTTTGACGATAGCTGTCGGGGTGAAGAACTCACCACCCTTCTGGCCCTCAGCCATGGCAAATTTGCCGAGGAAGTATTCATAGATCTTCCCGAAGGCGTCTCCCTCAATGTCCATTGGGATGGAGGCCATGATTCTTAATAGTTCCGCTAAGGAAGTGTTTTCGAGCCGATTGTAGGTCTTAGGCAGGACGTCTTTGAGGTCAGGATTTACGCCCTCGATAGCCCGCATGGCGTCATTGATGGCCTGTCCGATATTTGCCCCTTCGGGCTTTTGAAGAAGACTCTGAAAACGGGCGGTATCGGGGAGGTAGAGGACGCCCTTGGCCTGATAGTCGGACTTGCCAATCTGTCGGCGTCGTGTTCCTTTGCCTTCCAGTTCCTTCTGGGCAACGGTGAATTTTTGGTCTGCATAACGGAGGAAGATAAGCCCCAGAACGGGGATTGAATATTCCGAGGATTTGAGTTTGGAGTTCGCCCTTAGTTCATCGGCGGCATCCCAAAGGCGTTTTTCAATTTGGTTGTTATTCCCAACAGCCATATTACCTCATCCAGAGATAAGTCATTATCTCTTTGAGTGAATAATCAGTCAACCCTTTAATTGGTCAGCTCTGAACCTGGAACGTCTATCGAGGAAGTGCTGAAATTTTATCAACACTCACCATCCTGGTCAAGGTACTTTTATATTGTTATTTCCGCTCGTTAAAAAACAACGGGGTAGGACTACCAATTTGAAAAAACAGCAATTTTAATATCCTTGATTCTGATGGGTGTTCCTACCGACGGCGGTATAGGTTGGATCAATCCGACAGCTAACAAACAGTAACAAAATATCCGGTGCGGGAAAGGAGATAAAGCGGTATCCGTAGTAATGTGAGCCTAATCGTCATTCAAAAAAAAGAGCTATCTTTTTGATGTAGGTGTTTTTTCTCTTGACGAGCCCTTAAATTGGTGACCCCACTGTTTTGGCGATCGCCCCCTCTTTTCGTACCAGATGACCCATTAATTTAGGGGGCGAATTACTTTCTCGCCGAAATCATGGAAATTAGATTGTATACCTTTCAGCATTTCTTTCAAACGGGCAGAATCTTCGCTTGTAGCTATTATAACTTGATTTTGTTCATAATCCATTTTCCCAATTACTTTATAAAATGCTGCGCGGCTTAAAGCTTTTATCTCTTGCTGGCCGGGTTCGTCAAAGAAGGTGATGCCAAAGTGGTTTGTTTCATAAATTTTTCCTAATTCTTGCAACGCAATTGTATAAGCCCAAATTAGCCTGATATTATCGCTTGCGGAGGCATCAAAGGACATTTCGAAATTTTCTAAAATTGGCCTGTAATTATCCAACGATATTCCAATAGATCCAGGGGAAACACTTCTAAAGCCGAACTCTAAAATATGGGAGCTGAATAACTCAGAAAATTTTATAATTTTTTGTTTATCAAGATCTGAAAAGGCATCTTTTGGCAACTCTGCTTCGCGGGCTAAAATGTCTCTCCATCGTTCTGAAAGACCTATAAATTGGTTAAGTTCATTTTCAAATGTTTCGCGAACAGATTCAGCTCTTTCCAAAAAACTTTCTTTTTCGATTAGCTCCCTTACTGCTGATACCCTTGGCGTGCTTACGCTGCTCACAAGGTCGCGCTTAAGGTCGCGGATCTTTTTTCTTATTTCTTCAACTTCTGCCCTCCTTGCCTCATAAATGGGGCCTTTGACTTTTAGTGCTTTTTCTGAGCTCTCAAGCAGTATTTCTGCCGCCTGTTTTTGTTGCTTTAAAAATTCTATATTCCTTTCAATAGATAAGGGTGGGGCTGCCTGTTCCAGCAATGTATCCTTTATTTCTTGTTGGCAGGTAGGGCATATACCTTGGATAAGTGAGATGTCTTTGTCTGCACCATATTTTTTCAGTATAGATACATCTTGGTTCTTTTTTATATCTGTATCAATGAAATCTATTCGTTCTTTTAATTCTTCAATGTTTCTTTTTTCCTCAAAAAATTCTGTACGGCTTTGTGCTAAAGACGCCTCTTTAAGCAGTAAACTATTATCGAGCGTTTCTAACTGAGCCTCAAGATCTTTCCCTCCTTCCTTTTTAGTCTCTAACCGGCCCTTTATTTCTATGATTTGGTCTCTTGTCTCTATAATCCAAGAGTCTAAGCTGATTAGCTCCTCATCTTTCAGCATAGAAATGTAGGGATAGTCTTTTTCGTCTAATGAGGCCGTTGGTGATGATGGATAGTTGCTGACAATTCCGTTTATGCTTTTAACTATCTCTTCAAACCGTTCACCTGTCAAATTCCATTTAAGCCTTAATTCCTTTTTTTCTTCAGCAATTTCCTGTCTTAACCATTGGATTTTTGAAACATCAAGTTTTAAAATGAATTCAAAAGCAACCTTCGCAACATTTTGAATCCCATAAATTTTTGGCAAGGTCATTTGGATGCCGCCCCAGCCCCTAACCTGCTCGATAAACATCAATGGCATCAAGCATTCAAAATATAGAGGCACATCTTCACCATTATAACGCGGCACTAACGGGAGATTTATTCCAAGAAAATCAGCAAGAAAGTTGTGAAAGCCTTTTTCCCTTTGCGCAGCCCCCCGTATCCCGACGTAAAAATATTCATCCTGCCCTTTAGTTACAGAAGTCTCAGTTAATACTCTGCCCCTATTTACTTTTATTAACCTGTTTGCAGTATTACCAACTATTTGACGCTTAACTGTAATTGATTCTTCTTTTAAATTTTTCAGCTCTAACTCAACATAAGATTCAAGGATAGAAAAATTTTCCCCTCCATACTCCAGTGCGGATTTTAGCACCGGCTTAATAGAATCGGTTCCAAACTTTCCAAGCAATATTTCAAATCCGAGAGCATACAGGATTGCGTTAACAGTGGTACTTTTTCCGCTTGTATTATCGCCTCTTATTACGTTCAAGCCTTTATCGAAAGTCAAGAAAACCCCGAAGTTTTTTTCACTGGTAACAGCAACAATTCTTAATGCACTGATAAATAGTGTCTGCATTGATTTACCCAATTAATGTATTTTCTATTTGAACGTCAGAAACTGTTTTTCCCAGTTTTATCAAGTATTGTTTTTCATCAATAAATAAATCGTCATTGATGATTATCTCATCAACAAGTTTAATTCCTAAGTCTGTTAACTTAATTTTCCCATTTTTTTCTAATGAGATAATTTTTTCTGCAAGTGCGTATTGCACTGCACGGGTAACCGCAGGATCTAGGTGAAGCACTTTTAAGAGATATTTAGCTTCTTTGTCAGTTGTTTGTGGAATAAGTTTATTCCTCATTTCTTTATTTTTTAAAACCCAATTAAAAAATTGTATTTTTAAAATCGTAGAAGTTGAAGCCTTACAGTTTAGCTTCAAGAATAATAATATAAGGGCAATTTTATGCATTGGCCTTAGCTCAGCCGGTAATGACACTGGCTCTCTTTTGAAAGAATACTTTTTTATCAATTCAAACGGGAAGTTTTCCATTGCTATTGCTAAAAATCTAGTGGGCAACGAATAAGCCAGTCAGAAATAGCCTCTTGCCCTAATCTCATAATGGTTGAACGTTCTATTGACTCTTTTAATTGGGCGTCTATTATGTGGTTCATGTAGTCGGAAAGCGTATCTTGTAAGTGTTTACCGGGATTATTATTGGAAATGGCAGATGTCATTTCTACTTTTCTTTCAATTGCATTTTTTAATTTTATTATTTTTTCGTAATGGTTTGGATATTCTTTTCTGATTTGTTCAAGAATATTTTGCCCTAATAAGTAATCTTTAATCATTTGAATTGCTTGAATATTCCTTTTATCTGTGTCAAAAATAATTTTGCCGAATTTTTTCTCTAATGTTTCAAAATATTCATTGTTTGATGCTTTCCATTCGTCGACTTCCTTTTCGGAAATTTCAATAGCCTCTGGGCTGATTTGTCCATGTCCAGCCGAGACATAAATTTGACGTTCTGGAAGGAAATCATCTTCGGTACGGATAAGAATCTTGAAATTCTTTGAAACGTGGCTTTTACCAGAAGCAATAACTTCTTTGGATTTCTTTGCACAGTGGGCGATTAGCTCTCTGTTGTCATATCGCGGGGTTAAGAAATGCCATTCATTGATTATAATATTTCCTAATAGTCGCTTTAGCTCAGCCTCATTTTTCAATAATTTTTTAATGTCTTCGGTAACTTTATCCCTTTGTTTCTCATAAAGCTCATCATAAGTCGGGTCACCTTCTGGGCAATAACATTGAAAAGCGATACCTGTATGGGTAAAGCCTTCAATGCCTAAATCACCGCAGTAACGGGCAGGTACTTCTTGATAATCATCATACTTTAGCTTTAAAAGCTGTTGACAATACTTTTCCCATGCATCCCCGTCAACTTCACCTATGCTTACCCTCATGATATTGCCTTTGGTCTAATTTGAGTCTATGTTTTATTTTGGCAAAAACCATGAAATCCAGAAGAAATGTATTTTAAAGTCATCTATCATATTCGTGTTTAGAAGGCAATAAAATATAATATTAACAGATAAGTACCAATCTATGAATTATCAGTTCTACTATTATAGCTTTGGAAAATTAACAAAGCAGGGGCTCAAGTCTACGTTTGACTCATAAAGGGGGGCATCCTATAATGCTCCTGTCAAGGGAAAAATTAATTATTGTAAATTCAGTCAGTT
>CAYVML010000055.1:0-8184 GCA_964452475.1 uncultured Dehalococcoidales bacterium | reverse complement strand
ATCCGCTGAGGCAGGGTGTCCTGCTCGTGGCCGAAGCCCTCGCGAATATTGAACAACCGTTCCAGGGTATAAATTCGCTCGCCTACTTGCCGCACGTAGTCATTATCCGCAAGCTCATCTATGCCCCTGGCGGCGGCTAACATCTTGCCAAAGAGGCTGGGAACCCAATCCCAACCGCCGGCAAAGGTGCAGACTACTCCTACCTCCCTCATTGCTGTGCCGTCCTGGTTATAGATGACTATGTCTGCGTTTTCTTCCTCGGCAAAGCGGTCCGTCATCCTTGGTTGAATAGCCCCAAATACATCCTGCCTGGCATAGCCATAGCAATGACTGGCTCCGATGCTGGCGGTTGCGTAGTTATAGCCCATGGCTTTCGTCCCCCTTGGGTCATAGGCGGGTAACTCCAGCCCTTTAACGTGTATGGCGTATGCTTCGGCTCCTTTGCCGATGATAGTTGCTGCCCGCATTGTACCTTCTGCCAGTATGTCGCCGATACCTTCACGCAGTGCTATCTTTTTTATCAGGGCTATCATCGTGGCATGGTTGCCATAGGAAAGGTCCAGCCCATCAGTGTCTTCTTTACTGAGAATACCCTTCTCATAAAGTTCGTAGGCGAAGCCAATGGTATTGCCGGTACTAATGGTATCCATTCCGAAATCGTCGCATAGCTGGTCAGCGAGTATACTGGCTTCAATGTTGGTGCTGTCTATCGAACCGGTAAATGCCCAGATACTCTCGTATTCCAGACCTTCAGTAGAAGCTCCGGCGTAGGGGCCATCCACTACCTTATGTGACTTGCCACAGTGCGCCGGGCAGGAATAACATCCGATTCCTCCCGTCCTTAACTTCCGATACTCTGCGCCGGCAATCTTTTCGTAACCAACTTGTTGCCCGTAGCGGAAGTTCCTTACAGGGTATATTCCGAGTTTATTAGTGACATCTTGAGTGCAGGTTGTGCCCCATTCTTTATGAAACTGAAAAGCCCCGCTTTCCCGAATCAGCTCTGCCTGTTCTTTGGCAAGTTTCTTGAAAGCTTCTGGGTCGTGGAGCCGAACAGTTCTGTCTGCGGTGACGGTTATCGCCTTGAGGTTTTTGGAGCCCATCACGGTACCGGTTCCACAGCGGCCGGCGGTTCTCCCGCCGCTAAAAATGCCGGCATATTTTACAAGCCTCTCCCCTGCCGGTCCGATACATGCCGTTCGGGAATTACTGCCATGATGCCCTTTCAGCCACTCCTGGGTTTCTCTTGTATCTTTCCCCCACAGCTCACTGGCGTCAAGAATCTGACAACTATTCATGGTCATGTGAATGTAAGCATGTTTTTCAGCCTTGCCTTCAATAATGATAAAGTCATAGCCGGCAAATTTGAGCCAGGCGCCGAAGTCCGCACCGCATATAGAGCGGGCGAAGGCACCGGTTAACGGGCTTTTGGTGCACACCATCCAGCGGGAGACCGCCTGGGCAGAACTGCCAGCCAATGCGCCGTTGAGCATTATCAACTTGTTATCTTCACCCAGGGGGTCAAAGTTGGGAGCTAACTCATCGTAGAGATACTTGATGCCGTAGCCCCTTCCCCCGATGAAATCCCTGGCTATTTTCTCAGGTACGGACTCTTCCGCTATCTTGCCACTGGAGAGATTTATTCTCAGAAACTTACCTGTGTTCAAAGCCATGTTTACCTCCTTTATCAAAGCACCCTTAATTTACCTGTCTGCTGTCATAATACATTATAGAGATACCTATCTAAGGTATTGTAATGTCCCACAGTTTAGATCTACCATACACCCTCAACCCCCAACAAGAGTATACATTATATGAAGCTTACCCCCAATTATTTACTGACTTTGACCTACCCACATCTTTACCTAGTCTAACATTACCTATGGGCTAATTTTTAAGGTAGGTCAACTAACCAATCTACCGACATTTTGCCAACAAACTGTTTGGCAAGCACTGGCACAGGATGGCACTATTAGCTATGAGGTGTTCGTTTATGCCAGATACGATCATCTAAATGCCATGAGCAATGCTGTCTTCATTCTGAATCGGGATTCGCTTCTGCCACCTTATTTGAGGTACAGGGTCATCAATATTTGGTAGATGTTGAATTCGTAGCCAGTTTGTTATTTCGGTCGACGAACTGAAGGCGATACTCCAAACAAGGGGTTGCCACGCCCGAAAGTATCAATAGCGCTACCTGTTATGGCTCTACTCTCATCAGATGCAAGAAAGACCGCCACCTCTGCAATGTCGTCCGGAGGCATGGCATGTTTTGGAATTTCACCACCAGTGATTTCGCGGAGCATATCTGTTTCTACAGCACCAGGGCAAATGGTATTAACATCAATGCCGAATTCTTTGACCTCTGCAGCAAGACAACTATTGAACATGATAACAGCTGCTTTGGAAGATCTATAAGGAGTTCTCCCGGCTGCTCCAATACGTCCTCCCAGTGATGAGAAGTTAATGATTTTACCAGACTTTTGCGCAATCATTTGTGGTAATACTGCACGGCAGCAAAGAAACGTACCAGTTAAATTAACACCAATTATCCAGTTCCACTCATCAAGCGTTAATTCGGTGACCGCTCGGTATGGTAAGTTCACTGCCGCGTTGTTTACCAGTATATCTATATGTTGATACTTGTCTTTTGTTTGCTCAACCATTTTGACAACATCTGTTTCAATGGCAACATCAGCTTGAATACTGATAGCCTCCCCACCTTCTTTCAGAATCTGGTTTACTACCTCATCACAGTGATTTTTATTTCTGCTGACAACAACAACCCTGGCTCCCTCGCGGGCGAAAGATAAGGACACTGCCCGCCCTATACCACGGCTTCCTCCAGTTACTATGGCAACTTTGTTAGCTAGCCTCATTGTTTTACTCCTTTTCAGCTGTGAGTTTCCTCACCATGCTCTGAGTATAAATGTGATAGGACTGCATATCAAGAATAACACAAAGGGCTTCTTTGACGCTAATACTACCCAGCTAAGCAAGAGGGGCAAGTCCAACCAGGTGTGCCGTGGCCCTCAGAAACGAATATAGAAAAGAGTGGTGTATCCAGACCAGTTTTCAGGGAGAATGTCAGGTCAGTATGATTGCCTCTGGGGCAGCCGTGTTTGGTACCATGAGGGTGGTCAGGTTATAGACCATGGGCTGTTATCATCAGTAGGGCTTTATCATCTGATTGGGGAGCCATAACAATATCTGGGGGAACAGGATGCATATACCAAGTCCAATTATTATCAATATGATGAAAGGAAATACGCCACGGATTATATCCATGGTGGTTATTCCCAATTCAGGTGGGGCAGTGCCTTTGCAGACAAATATGGCTAAGGCAAAGGGTGGAGTTAAGAAAGCCATCTGGAGGTTAACACATATCATAAGAGCGAACCATAATGGGTCGAAGCCTAAAATTGGTGTTAGCGGCACAACTATCGGGGTAATTATCATGATTATCGCTATCCAATCGATGAACATCCCCAGTATAAAAATAGTAAGCATTATGGCGGCAAAGGCTCCCCATCGTCCCAGCGGTATGGCAAGGATAATATCCTTTATTACCTGTCCACATCCCAGCCACATGAATACGCCGACTATGAAAAAGGCACAGCAGGAGATAAGCATCACAAAGCCAGTTATTCTGAGCGTCTCCCGCATGCAGTGTTTTAAAAATTGCCAGCTGAACTTTCGGTAGGCAAGAGATAGTAAAACAGCCCCGGTGGCACCAACACCTGCTGCCTCGAATACGGTGGCTATCCCAAAGAATATACTACCAAGGACTGATAGTATTAATATCACTGGTGGAACAAGTGAACTTAGCAGCATCTTTGTTTTCTTTAACAGGGGAGCGAGTATCTCTTCCATTGGGGCGGTTGGGGCTATTTGTGGGTTTAACAGGGCTCGAATTATTATGTAGCTACAGTACAGGGCGGAGAGCAACAGCCCGGGGAAAATGGCACCCATGAATAATCTACCGACCGATAGCCCGGTTGCGGGACCAAGAACAAGCAGCATAATACTTGGTGGAATCAGGATGCCCAGTGTGCCACCGGCGCAGATTGAGCCGCACGCCAGCTCTTTTCCATACCCTCTTCTCAGCATGGGCCTCAAGGCTACCACGGTAAGCATGCTTACTGAAGCCTGTACTACTCCCAGGCAGGCAGCTAAAAGAGTGCCAAGCAGCAGAGTGCCCAGCGCCAATCCTCCTCTCAATCTCCCCAGCCACATGTGCAGGGCACCATATAATTTATCCGTTATTCCGGAATGAGCCATTATGGTTCCCATGAAGGTGAACAGAGGGATAGCTATCATATCGTAGTTCAATAGCATGGCGCTGATTCGCATATCAGCCAGTACAGCTACAAGCGGTCCCATGGTGAGATATCCGACTATTGCTCCTACACCTCCTATGACCAGAGCTATGTGGTAGCCAGCTAGGATTCCAATCAGTATCGCCACTACAAAGATAAGGACATATATCTCTGGACTAAGATCAATCATGGTGACTTCCCTCTGCCAGGGTATTTATATCTCGAGCCAGTTGGGCAGCGAATTGAAGACAGGTAAGACATAACCCCAACATAAGTACCACTCCGTATAAGCTGGATGGAGAGCACCAGAAACTGGACGTTAGTAACTGGCCTTTCATTAAAACCTCCAGTTCGCGTAGGATGACAATATAGGTAAATGCTCCAAGTAGCGGGAAAAAGAACAGTATGCTCCCTAGGATATCAACAAGAGCTTTTTTTCTAGCCGAGAAGTGGGTGTAAAAGATATCTACCTTGATATGTAAGTTATGCAACTGAGCGTATGCCCAGCCAATCACGATGACAGCACCGCCAATCAGTCGCATGCTGCCAAATGCCCAGGTTGTTGGAGAGTTGAATACGTATCGAGCGATTACCTCGTACAGGATCACTATGACCATGACAATAACCAGCCAACTGGATAGTGACCCTATGGTCTCGTTGATGGAATCAATAATTCTGAGTACCTTTCTCATTTACCAGTAAAACCTTTATAAATTTATCTTAAATATACATAAAGCCTGTTTCCATTTTATTAACATAGTTGTTTATTGTCAATGACATTATCTTTATATTGACTTGCTCCCCAAAAGACGGTTTATTGGTAATGTTTGGCTGAGGCTACCACAACCCTGTTTTGGCATTAGCCTGATGGGTGATACAACTATTGGGGGCAGCTTAGTATCCGGCCACGAATGGACAGTGATTGACAAACGTCATTTTAAAAGCCATCTCAGGCTTCGAGTGAGGCTACTTTATTCTGTTAATATGATTCTGTCCTGTTTTCTACGCAACAGGTAATGGCATTATGAATCAGATAATGGTCTGTCCCTGCCACGGATAGCGGAGACTGTAAAGCCCAGCACAAGAAATGTCAGGGCTACCAGCAAGGTGTCCTGCATACCCTGTGTTACGGATAGCTTCTTGGCGATTTCCTCCGTTACTCCCTGAGATAATAGTTCCGTTGAATGTAAAAGGACGCTGGAGCCAAAAAGACTGCCAGCTATGGCAAGTCCCATTGACATGCCCAACTGACGCAATATGTTGATCATAGCAGCAGCCGAACCAAGCTTCTCACGTGAAATAGCGCCCATAATAGCGCTGCTATTTGGAGCAATGAAAAGGCCCATTCCCACGCTGATAATGGCGAACAGTCCAATAATCTCAGGAACTGATGTATTGATTGAAAATCTCCTGAGCAAAAGTATCCCCAATGTAATCAGGGAAAGTCCTGCGATACACAGCAATCGTGTACCCCACCTGTCTGAAAGCCTACCGCTGAGGGGGGAGATAACCATGTTCACCGCAGGAATTGTGATAAGTACCAGGCCTGCCTCAGCGGTGGGGAGAGAGAGGCCCTGGATCAGGAAAAAAGGCATGGTGAAATCAACCACTGTCGTGGCCATGTAGAGCAACACATGGCTGCCACTGACGGTACTGAAAAAGCGGTTTGAAAATAGTTTTAATTCAAGAATCGGCTGTGCCGCCTTCCGTTCCACCTTTATAAATAACCCCAGCAGTATTAGGCCAACGATGGTCAGTATAATCATAGGTGGAGAGGCCCAACCAAGGTGCTGTCCGCGGTTTAATACAAACATCAGGGATGGGACTGCCATGAAAAGGAGTCCTGCCCCTGCAATATCAAACCGTCCTTTATGTTCACGCGGCGAGTCTGCTCTCAGCAGGAGAAACGCCAGCACCATATCAATGACAGCGAACGGCAGTCTCATGTAGAAGAGGGAACGCCAGCCGAGAGTGTCAATCAGTATACCAGCGAGTATTGGTCCGCTGAGCAGTCCCATATATGATGCTGCCCAGATTATTCCAAGGGCTTTGCCTCGTTCTTCGGCAGAAAAGGCCCCGGTGACGATGGCGATTGATGTAGACATTGCTGTGATAATGCCAAGAGCTGATATAAAACGAGATGCCAGTAATTGCTCAAAGTTCTGCGATAACGAACACAGGCCCAGACCAACCGTCATTATAAGCAGACCAAGAGAGAAAACCCTCTTTCTCCCATACATGTCGGCCGCTTTCCCTACGGATAAGGTCATTCCCACACCCACTATAAGGGTGACAAGCTGAATCCAGATTATGCTGTTGGGACCGACTCCCAGTGCCTCTCCGAGGGAAGGTAATGCAATACGTATTATCCCCAGGTCCATGGTACACAGCAATACTCCCACGGCACCAACAAACATAGCCTTCCACTTATAGGATATGATTATCTTTTCCTCTTTCAGTTAACTACAAAAATAGATGTCTTGCTATCCTTCCGATGTGCCTGGGGATGAAACCTGGTTAAGCACTAAGCTTGCTGGACCTGCTTTTAATAATTATACCAATTATTAAGTTAGTGCCGAAACAGGTGGACTTGCCTTGTCCCGGGAGCATTAATGGCAGTAGTATTCCTTCTATGCTACACTTAGACCGAGTTATAGTTTAGTCTATATCAAGCTTCACGTAAGCTATTTGCACAGAGTCTGCTAAGTATTGAATAACCCTAACTCTAATCCAGCCCACTACATTTTTCTTATGCGAATGGGAAAAACTATCGGTGGGTTATTTAGATAATTTTGTCAGTAGAAAAGCTACACCTTTTCCGAATTCTCGGGCTATTCCCACTCCTTCTTTGTCTTTCAACACATCACCCTTATCCCGTCCTATAGCAACACTATTGGAACCAGGGATGAAGAAATGCTGGCCAGAAAACCAGAGAAGAAACTGGGCGTGAGTAAGGCTCACCCCGGAACGGCGTGCAACTACAAGTGGTCCTCCTACTTTACCAGCAAATACCCGTCCGTGCTGGTTAGAGATGTAACCAGTACGCTCGATGAGCGCTCTGACAAGAGTAGAAGGCCCCTGAAAGTATACGGGTGAACCAATGATTATGGCATCAGCCTCCTTCATTTTCAGGTAAATGGGAAACAAATCATCATCAATAGGACATTTCTCCTCACTTCTACAAGCCATGCAGGCCGTACATGGGCGTATATCTTTCCCTGCCAGACAAAGAAGCTCGGTATCTATACCCTGCTCGGCAATTGTCTCCAGTGTAATTTTCATCAGTAGTTCCGTGTTGCCTCCCCTTCTAGGACTCCCGACGATACCTAGTGCTTTCATCAAAACCTCCTTCTGCATTTAGACATAGCTAAATTGTTCAGCACCTATTACAGGTAATTGTACCGCTCATTAAGTTAGTGTTAAAAGTGGGATTGCCCCAGTCTAGCATTATTGTTGGATTGCTTTTTAATGGCAGATTACTGGTCATCAATCTTTTCAGTCTCGCCATTTAAACTAAAAAGATGGGTCTGCCTGATGAGTAATCAAGGCAGACTTGTAACTAAATATCCTGAAATGCAGGCGGCGCTATTTTTTAGCTGTTGCACCCCAGAACGTCCGAACTATCTCGTCTGAGGGCTTGGCTGTAGACAGGATGACTATAATGTAAACCATAACAGAGCTGACTATTGCCGCAAATGATTGATGCATGCCTCCTATTTGCAGTAACAGGAAGCTGTCTTTATTCTTTCTCTCCCGCTAGAAGATTCCCTTAACATTTACATGGTGACAAAATCGTATAGCATCAACACATGCGGAGGCTGAGATACATAGGTAACACCTGTGGTATGTTTAGTAAAGAAATAAA
>CAYVML010000054.1:0-8206 GCA_964452475.1 uncultured Dehalococcoidales bacterium | reverse complement strand
TTTCCTACTTTAACGATATTACTCATACTCAACCTCTATTATTCATATTACTGTTAATATATCATATATTACTTGTCATGTCATACTATTTAAGTTTATCCCCATTCCCGGGGCACCTTTTTCCATCCACGATGTGGTATCCTTTATTGCTGAAAACGCCTGCCTTCCACATCTATAGCAGGTCAGGCAGCTAAAAAGTTTACGAACAGGAGGCTAAGAGATATGGCAGAGGTTTATGAGCTGGTAATAAAGGGTGGCAGGGTGCTGGACGGCACCGGTAGCCCATGGTTCAAAAGAGATATTGGTATAGCCAACGGTAAAATCAAGAGCGTAAGCCCTGTACTCGGAGAGGGCAGCAGGGTGATAGATGCCACCGGACTGGTCGTCGCACCGGGATTTATCGACCTGCATAACCACGCCGACCACGGCATCCTGGCATTTCCAGATGCCACAAACTACCTGATGCAGGGAGTAACCACATCGGTCACCGGCAACTGTGGACTGTCCATGGCACCGGTAAACCCGGTCAACCTCGAGCTATTAAAAAGATATCTCTCTCCCTTCTTGAATAGAGATATCGACTACGGCTGGGACTGGCAAAGTCTCGATGAGTTCTATCAGAAGGTGGCAGCCCGTGGCACAGCAATGAACCTGGCACCCCTGGTAGGACAGGGCACCATCCGCCTCGCCGTTATGGGCTTTCGCGCTGACAGTCCTTCCACAGAGGAAATGCAGCAGATGAAGAAAATGCTCACACGTGCCCTGGAGGATGGAGCCTTCGGTATGTCATCCGGCCTTATCTACCCGCCGGGAAGCTATTCATCCACCGAAGAACTTATAGAACTGGCCAGCGTCTTAAGCAACTATGGTGCTCTGTACGCCAGCCACATCAGGAACGAGGGCGATACACTTGTCGAAGCGGTGGATGAGGCTATCAGGATAGCCGAGGAAAACGGCATACCGCTGGAGATTTCTCATCACAAGACGGCAGGCCTTTATAACTATGGGAAGGTTAATGGTACTTTAAAGACAATGGCTCAAGCCAGGCAAAGGGGGATCGAGGTAAATTGTGACGTCTATCCCTATATCGCCGGCAGCACTACAATAACCTCTGCGCTGCCAAACTGGGTGCTGGAAGGCGGCATAAGCAGCATGCTGGAGCGGCTCAGTAATCCGGAGATGCGGAAAGCCATCGAGAGTGAAATCTCCGAAGACCGGATGAGCAGTACCAATCGCATCAGGAGCTCAGACTGGAAAGGAATCCACATCGCCGATTGCCCTCAACATCCTGAGTATGAAGGCAAATCTCTGGAACAGATTTTCAGGGAAAAGGGCACGCTGGACTCGCCTTACCAGGCATTTTTCGACTGGCTGCTGGAGACAGAGGCAGATGCCACCATAGTGCTCTTCAGTATGGATGAGGATGACGTCAGGACAGTTATGGCAAATCCGCTCTCATCGATAATTTCTGATGCTTGGGTTACCTCCCCTGAAGCAGGCGGGAAGCCACATCCCCGGGCATACGGCACCTTCCCCAGAGTGCTGGGACGTTATGTTAGGGAGGAAAAACTACTGACGCTGGAACAGGCAGTGAGAAAGATGACTTCGCTACCGGCGATTAAAATAGGGCTACAGGATAGGGGTATTATCAGGGAAGGTTTCTGTGCCGACCTGGTCGTTTTCAATCCCAGCACAATCATAGACAGGGCCACCTTCGCCGAGCCTCACCAGTATGCCGAAGGTATACAGTATGTGCTGGTCAATGGACAGCTCGTGGTTGATAAAGAAAAACCAACAGGTCTCAGGCCAGGAGAAGTACTTAGAAAAAATTCAAGTGGTAGACAACAACGCTAAGATGGTATGATATTAGCATTAAAATGTCAGGCAGTGACGCAAACCATACTAAGCGGAGCATGACAAAGATAAGAGCAGTACAATATGGCTGTGGCCCTATCGGCTGTAGCGTGGTAAAACTCGCTGCTCAGCAACCCAACATCGAATTCGTCGGCGCCATAGATACCGCTGCCAGTCTCAATGGAAAAGACCTGGGTAAAACAGCGGGACTGAAAAAAAAGCTGGATATCCCTATATCCCCTGATGCTAAAGATGTATTATGTCAAGCAATGCCAGACCTGGTCTTTCTCAGCACTGTCTCTTCAGCAAGACTCATCCGTCCACAGGTGGAGCACTGTCTTCAAGTCGGCGCCAATGTCATTTCTACCTGTGAGGAGTTGTGCTACCCCTATAGCTCCATGCCAGCCCTTGCATCAGAGCTGGACAGTATGGCAAAGATGAACAACTGTACCCTGCTTGCCACCGGTGTGAATCCCGGATTCCTGATGGACATCTGGCCGCTGGTAATGACCGGTGTATGCCAACATGTAGCCGAGGTAAGGGTAGTCAGGATTCAGGACGCCTCACCGCGACGTAAACCATTCCAGCAGAAGATTGGCGTCGGCTGTACTCCAGAGGAATTTAAAAAACGGGTTTCGCTAGGCTCTATCCGGCATGTTGGCCTGGCTGAATCCATGGCGATGATTGCCAGTGGACTGGGATGGAAACTGGAACATATCAGCGAGAGCATCGAACCGGTGATTGCCATGACAAAGGTTACAACAACTTTTTTCACAGTGGAGCCGGGACAGGTAGCCGGCGTGCGACAGGTAACCAGGGGAAGTATGTCAGGGAAAAAGGTAATCACACTGGAATTCGAAGCTGCTGTGGGAGCCACTCAGCCGTATGATGCAGTATACATTCGTGGCATCCCCGATATGGAGGTTGTCATCAAGGGAGGCACCCATGGTGACATAGCCACAGCAGCTATTATAGTCAATTCAATTCATCGAGTTATGACAGCCCCAGCAGGCCTGGTGACCATGAAAGATTTGCCACTGGTATCAGCTTTTAGAACAGGCAATCAAGACTGAAAATACCATACCTATTTATAGTTACACTTGCAAATAAAGGGAGGTAATAGCGTGACAGAACAGGACGTTCCATATCCATCACTGGATACACCAGTGGTGCTGGTTGACATGAACAAGCTGGATACGAATATCAACAGGATGTCCAGACTGGCAGCAGAGGCAGGCTTGAGGCTTCGTCCCCATGTAAAAGTACACGAATGTGCCGAGATAGCAAAAATGCAACTCGCAGCCGGTGCTTGCGGAGTGGATGTAGGCTCAATGGGACAGGCAGAGGCAATGGCTGAGGCTGGTATTCCTGATATTCTCATCTCACATCCAGGCTACTATGGTGGACATAAACAGCAGAAGCTCAGAAAGCTACTCGGCAGGGATGGACTGGCACTAACACTCAACATAGACATGGTAGAACAGGCTGAAGGAGCCTCCCGTGCAGCAGAGGCGACGGGCAAGAAAATACCAGTATTGATAAAAATAGATACGAACAAGCAACTGGGTGGCATGCCCCGTCTGGGAGTGCTGCCAGGAAAACCGACCCTGGAGCTGGCAAAACAACTGGTGAAACTGCCAGGTATCGAACTGGTTGGCATCTATGCCCATGAAATAGGCGGAGCCGCAGCCGTTGACGATATAGCCTTCGGAACCGCCAAATTGATAACCGAAACAGCCGCTCTATTACGAGATAATGGTATAACAGTAGACCACATATCCGTGGGCGCCTCAAACACCCTGCCCGCTACCTGCCGTTATGTCAAAGAGGGTAACTTCCCTGACATTACCGAGGTCCATCCAGGAAACTGCATCATCGGCGATATCGGCTACATGCTCAGGGGAGCAAACACCCGCGAGTCATGTGCCATCACCGTACTGACCACTGTTATCAGCACCTCCCATCCGGAGAAAGCCGCCATCGATGCCGGTTATAAAACCTTTGGCGCTGACTACAACATCGGCGCTGTAAAGAACGCTGACTACTACTGGAATGATATCCCCTATTTCGGCCGCGTACAGGAACGTCCTGATCTGTGGGCAGGGCGAATGAGCGCCGAAACTGGATATATATACTATATGGAGCCTGATAAAAAACTGCGCTTTGGCGAGAGAATTGAGATTGTACCCAATAACGCAACGCTGGTGGTGAACATACATGAGCAATTATATGGTGTGCGAAATGGCGCTGTGGAGAAGGTATTCACCGTCACTGCCAGGGGATGTGGTAATTAATAGCCATAATAACGAAAATATAAATATTCAGGAGAGAGGCAAATAATGATTAACAACCCTTCAGAGGAAGAGATACGCCAGAAGCTAGTAGAGATCAAGCATCCCGAAATTGACTGCACACTGGTAGACCTGGGAATGCTCAGTAATATCAGTATCAATAGCGATAAAATAACTCTGACCATAAAACTACCCGCCATGGGGATACCAGTCCAGGTTAAAGACATGCTGATAAATAGTATAGAGCAGGCACTGACCAATCTTGACACAGACCTGGAGGCTTCAGTAACACTGGCACAGATGAGCCAGGAGGAACGCATGAAGTTCTTAAGTATGGCAAGGGCAAATTGGACTGGATAAGGGAGAAAGATGTCTGAATCCTCGACTGAAAACCAGCCTGATAAACCAGTACGATACGAGCTGTCCATCACAGCAGACGAAGCAGATATTGGCAGCACCAGGGTACTTACAAGAAAGGGTAAGAGGCTGGAGTTAAAGTTGCCAGCAGGCATATCGACAGGAAAAATTATCAAGTTAAGCAATGCACTGCAGCTTACAGACAATCACCCCGGAGACATCCTGGTTAAAATCAGGGTGAAGGGAGAAGGGGTAAAAGAAGAAGCCCCTGCCGGGGTGCTTAAAGTCAGCGATGCCAGCTTCGAAAGCGAGGTTTTAAAGAGTGAACTCCCGGTGCTGGTGGACTTCTGGGCGCCATGGTGCGCTCCCTGCCACCAGATTTCTCCGCTTGTCGAGAAGCTGTCTGAAGATTATGCCGGTCGTATTAAATTTTGCAAGTTAAACGTGGACGAAAACCCGCTGGCTGCCAGTAAATTCCAGGTGCAAAGCATCCCATTACTACTCTTCTTCAAGAGAGGCAAGGTAGTTGAACAGAGCCGCGGCGTGGTTCCGGTGTCTGTGATACGCACAAAGCTGGAAGCAATATTATAATAATCGGAGGAATTTAATTATACCTTTGAGTAATAAAAACAGGGGAATAGTCAGCTTCCTGGCCATAGCTTTCGGTATGGCATGGTTGCTATGGGAAATACCACTACGACTGGGTAACTTCGAAGGAACATCCATGTTCCAACTGGTTATCCTGCCGGGTGCATTCGCCCCTGCTGTTGCTGCCATCGTGGTACGCAAGTGGATTACACATGAGGGGTTCGGTGATGCAGCTTTGCACCCTCGCTTTCGCCAGAACTGGAGATACTACCTGCTTGGCCTGTTTTTACCCTTCGCAGTCACCGCTATTATAGCCGGCCTGGCCATTGCCAGCGGGACAGGGAAACCCAATCTTGAAATCCAGCAAAGCATCACCAGCATAATCCCGGGAGCCAACATAAACCCGTCAGTGGCACCAGTCCTCTGGGTACTACTGCCACTCCAGTTCGCTTTTAATGCAGTGCTTGCCACACCGCTGTTATGGGGCGAAGAATTCGGCTGGAGAGGCTACCTGCAACCAAGGCTGTTTTCAGAACGTCCTCTGCTGGCAGCGGTGGTAACAGGAATAATATGGGGCGTCTGGCACTATCCGCTCAATCTCAGAGGATATAACTACCCCGAGCATCCATTATTGGGACTACTGGTTTTTCCGGTAAGCTGTATTCTGTTATCCATCGTTTTGGGCTGGTTGAGGACGAAATCTGGCAGTATCTGGACAGCCTGCCTGGCACACTCTGCCAGCAATGCTATCGGTGGTACACTGACTTTGCTGCTATTCTTCGGAAGGTCTGATTTCCTGTTTACAGGCTACCTGGGGTTATTCTCATGGGTTCCTCTTGGAATCCTCTCTGCCTGGATTGTTTTTACTGGTCGCCTGAAAGTCAATGAAATTGCTGCTAGTGCTACAGTGAACCCACTCCAGAAAAATACCTCGTAAAAGAACACTTTGTGCTTATAGTACCTGCTAATCCGGTTGTAATGCTCGTAGTAGAGGCTTTATGCCCCCTGATTCCAGGATATGAAAGGCATATTCCGATATCTGTTCTCCCTGGCATTTTTTTCCAGTAGTGATATTTTCAACCACTCCTGCTTCCAGGTTAACTTTAAGTTCATCCCCCTCGCTGACCATCTTTGTAATACCAGGGCTGACAAGTAACGGCAAACCAAGATTGATGCAGTTGCGGTAAAAGATACGGGCGAATGACTCGGCGATAAGCAATCGCACTCCTGCCGCCTGTAAGGTTATAGCCGCATGTTCCCTGCTGGAACCACAGCCAAAGTTGGTACCAGCCACCACTATACCTCCCATAGTAAAACGTTTAACAAAGGTGGGATCGGCTCCTTCAAGCGTATGTTTTGCCAGGTCTTCAGTATCGGTTAGTTCCAGATAACGCCCCGGGTAAATCTGGTCAGTATCGATATTATTATTGAACCTGTAGGCTCGTCCTCGAATTACTTTTTCCATGTTATTCCCTTCTTTTATTAACTGATATAGATGGTAGGATCCACCAGCCGGCCTGTCAAAGCTGAGGCTGCCGCTGTGGCTGGAGAGGCTGAATATATCTCAGCCCCGGTACTACCCATCCGTCCCACGAAATTACGACTGCTGGTGCTCACACAAACCTCTCCCGCCGCCAGTACTCCATCATGAACCCCTGCGCATGGACCACACCCGGGGGTGCCCAGAGCAGCACCAGCCTCCAGGAGGGTTTTTATATAGCCCGCTTCGATGCAGCGTAGCAGGACATTACTGGAGGCAGGTATAACCAGCAGCCGGCAGTTCGAAGCCACTTTCTTTCCTTCAAGAATACGTGCCGCCATCTCGATATCCTCCAATCGACCTCCAGTACAGGTGCCGATAAACACCTGATTCACTGGTACCCCCTCCACATCCACCACCGGTACCACACTATCCACGCTGTGAGGAATCGCCACCATGGGATTTAATTCTCCCACATCAAAATGATACTCGGCGCTGTAGCAATAATCTGAATCGGTATCATGAACAGTAAAAGCCCTGTCGCTATGTGCATGCACGTATTTCAAAACCTTGTCATCCGGTCGGATATACGTCGCCTTGGCACCCATCTCCACGGCCATGTTGCAGATTACCATTCGTCCAGCAACAGACAATTCGTCTACAGTGGAGCCGGTATATTCGATGGCCTTGTAGACCGCAACATCCTGCTTCAATGAGCCGATAATATGCAATATCACATCTTTTGCCATCACGCCCGGGCGTAACTGTCCATTGATAGTAATCTTAATAATCTCTGGCACACGGAACCACAGCTCACCGGTGAGCATGATAGTAGCCATATCAGTTGCACCCACCCCTGTACTGAAGGCTCCAAAGGCGCCATGGGTGGTAGTATGCGAGTCGGTAGCCACCAGTATCATCCCCGGCCATACTATTCCCGCTTCAGGCATCACCTGGTGACATACACCGGCATTAACATCAAACAGATACTTTATGCCCTGCTCGTCGACAAATTGGCGCATCACCTGCTGATTATCAGCCGATTGCATGGTCGGCGCCGGTGCATAGTGGTCAAAAACGAAGGCTATACCCTCGGGATTTTTTACTCTCTTGCCACCAACCTCATAGAAAGACCTGATTGTTTGTAAATAGAGATCGTTCACCTCACCAATATCCACTTTGCAGTTGACGACCTCACCGACCTCCACCACTTCTTCTCCTGAATGTGCCGCTATAATCTTTCCTAGTGCATGCATGAACTAAGACTTCCTTTCTGGCAGTGATAGCTTCCCTGATTATAAAAATATCCGCTGAGACTACCTGCTGTAGTTCAAACAGATTGGCGGCTATTATAACATAAAGGCGGTGCTAGTATTTTGACGAGGCTGTTTTCTCTACTCCTATTTATAGATTACCTATCGTAGCTTTTACTGCCTTTAAAAACCTCAGGTAGCCCTTAAAGAAAAACTCCTCTTCAAAATCGGTGAATCCATGGCTTCGAAGCATCTCCTTAAGATTAAGCTTGAGGAATTCTACTGCCAGTTGACACTCCCAGCGTATAAATGCCCGGCGAAGAGGGAGCCACATATTATCAAGGTTGAACTCACTATAGTCCAGGATATAGAAGCTTCCCCCC
>CAYVML010000053.1:0-8288 GCA_964452475.1 uncultured Dehalococcoidales bacterium | reverse complement strand
GTGCCCAGTGCCCCACCCATGACATGCGAGTGTCGGCAGACTCCATAGATACCCCAGTCCACCACCACCTTCTTCTTCTCGGGGTGCTCCCGCATGGCAAGGTAGCCGAGTGCAAAAATCACCAGCGCCAGGATGATAATGCCGATGCCAGTCCAGAACATGGCGTTTATGCGGAACGGGACAAACCAGGTAAGCGTCAGGCTGGTAAGCAGCATAACCCAGAAGACGAGTAACCATTTTCTGGAGGGCCCGGGTCCGCTCATCCTTTTAGCCCTGATGATGAAGTAGAGCAGCCAGCTTATTATGAACCAGGTGATGTGCAGATAGAAGAGTCGACAATACCAGCATGCTTCCATTGTAGTCCCTCCTTATTTATTCGCTCTTTTAGCTACCGTTAGTCGTTTACCAGCGACTGGTATACGGCTTTCTCGAACTGCTGGCTAAAACGGAATCCGGGCTTGTAACCATAGCCGAAAACATGAGAGAAGGCGAGGCCAATCAATTCTTCAGCCGGGTCGATAAAGAAGTGGGTGCAGGCAGCACCGCCCCAGCCGTACATGCCTGCCGAGCCGATGCAGATTGACCGTGTAAGGTCGTTCATCACTCCCATAGCAAAGCCGTAGCCATAGCCGTAACCGCGGGCATTGACGAACAGCTTGTGGGTATGGTTGGAGATCATCAGCTCAACTGATTTTGGACTGAGCAGACGGGCACCGTCCAGTTCTCCCCGGTTCAGCAGCATCCTGGTGAAGCGCAGATAATCAGCGACCGTGGAGAGGATACCTCCGAAGTCTCCCAACCCGGAGAACACCTCTTTGGGGCCTTTGACCTTTATGCTGTCCAGTGGCTTTTCATATACTTTTAGTTTCCAGGAGTCATCCCAGGTGTAGGCTGTGGTCAGACGCTCTATTTTTTCCTCGGGCAGGATGAAGGAAGTGTCCTTCATGCCGAGCGGACTAAATATTCTCTCCTTGAAGAATTCCTCCAGAGATTTACCGGAGATGATTTCTACCAGTACGCCGAGCACGTCGAATTCATGGCCATACGTCCAGTCGGTACCTGGCTGGAAACTGAGTGGAATCCTGCCGAGCTTCTCCACGCTTTCTCTGATTGAATGTTGCGGACTGGCTGAGCCGTCATCCCAGGGAAGAAACAGCGAACCCCTGATGGCGTCGGAGAGTTCGTTGAACAGGGTGATAGGGGTAAGGCGGGGAGAAGCCAGCCCTGCGGTGTGGGTGAGCAGGTCACGTATGGTAACGTCCCGTTCGGCAGGAGTGGTATAAACCCTGCCTTTGGGGCTGTATCTGGCCTTGCCTTCCGGCCACTGGTGCGCGATGACTTCCTGGTTGATAAAGGATGGAATATATTTCGACACCGGGTCATCGAGCATCAGCTTGCCCTCTTCATAGAGCATCATTATAGCGGTGGCGGTAACTGGCTTGGTCATCGAATACATACGAAAAAGGCAGTCTTTTGCCAGTGGTTTTTTCGATTCCATATCCATGAAACCCTGGGCATCATAATGAAACACCTGTCCGCGGCGCATCACCAGCGTAATCGCACCGGGCAGGTCGCCATTGTCTATCAGGCTGCTAATCAGCTCGTTGATCCGTTCGAGCCGCCTGGATGAGAAGCCTACCGTTTCCGGAGATACTACTTTTATTTCCGTATTGCTTGACATAACACCTCACCTCCAGGGTATTTATTTAAGCACCGGGCATAATAAAAATGTTACTGTACAAAAACCCTTGCCCACAATGTACCATAATGTGCTTGATTTCGCTATAAGCCCTGTAATCCACCACCGTCCGGATTGCCACGGGGTCAAAGCTCGCTGGTAATGACATAGGAGATAGAAGGTGAATAACTAAAAATAAAAAGTTAAATATGATTTATCACCCACTCCCTGACCCTCTCCCTAACAGGGAGAGGGGAGAAAAAAGAACAAAGTAGAGAACAGGAATACGGCGCTATTCATCGTTCAGTTTTGCCTGGTACAGGGCTTTCTCGAACTGCTGATGAAAGCTGAACCCGGGTTTAAAGCCGTAGCCGAGAACCTGGGAGAATGCAAGGCCTATTAGCTGTTCGGCAGGGTCGATGACGAAATAGGTGCAGGCCATACCGCTCCAGCCGTAGGCTCCAATCGAGCCGATGCAGCTAGACCTGGTCAGGTCGGTTCTCACGCTCATTCCAAAGCCATATCCCCAGCCATAGCCGCGGTTATAGACATACAGGCCGTGGATGTGGTCTGAAGACATAAGTTCAACTGATTTTGGACCGAGCAGTCGGACGCCATCCAGCTCTCCGCCATTTAGCAGCATACGGCAAAAACGCAGGTAGTCTGCTGGTGTAGACAGGATGCCTCCAAATTGGCCCTGGCCGGAGAATACATCTTTTGCTCCACCTAGCTTGATGCTGTCATGCGGCAGTTCATTACCGTTAACTTCCAGGAATCATCCCACCTGTATTCGGTGGTGAGCCGCTCTATTTTTGATTCAGGCAGTCTGAAGGAGCTGTCCTCCATGCCCAGCGGTTTGAATATCCTTTCCTGGAAGAACTCTTCCAGGCTTTTCCCGGAGATGATTTCTACTATCACTCCCAGGACACCGAACTCAAAACCATAGTTCCAGTCTGTACCTGGCTGGAAGCTGAGCGGAATTCTGGCCAGTTTCTCCATGCTCTCCCTGACTGTATGTTCCGGGCGTATCGAGCCGTCATCACGTGGGAAATAGAGTGAACCTTTGATGGCATCGGCAAGCTCCTTGAGGAAGAATATGGGAGTGAGCCGCGGAGAGGCAAGTCCAGCGGTGTGGGTGAGCAGGTCACGTATAGTGAGGTCCCGTTCGACAGGGCTGGTATAAACCCGGCCTGGCGGCCAGGACAGGGCCTGGCCTGCCGGCGGTTGATGTACGACAACGGTCTGGTTGGCGAAGGCAGGAATAAATTTCGATACCGGGTCATCGAGCATCAGCTTGCCCTCTTCGTAGAGCATCATTATGGCTGTGGCTGTAACCGGCTTTGTCATGGAATACATGCGGAAGATGCTGTCTTTCGCCAGTGGTTTTTTAGCTTCGATGTCCATGAACCCCTGGACATCGTAGTGAGCTACCTGGCCGCGGCGCATCACCAGCGTTATCGCGCCGGGCAGGTCGCCGCTGTCTATACGCTCGCTAACCAGTTCGCTTATACGTTCGAGCCGCTTGCTGGAGAATCCAACCGTTTCCGGTGAGACTACCTTGATTTCCGTATTGCTAGACATAACACCTTACCTCCATGAAGTTAGTTTAATAGCTATCTGTTTATTGCTTAAGTATAAGCGTTGCAATTGCTGCAAGTTCTTGTGCAATCTGTAACCGTTTGGATTTTTCAGTAGGCCATCCTGTTATATTTGCATGTCGGTTAGATTCGTTGTCGGGGATAACTTGTAGATCTTGTGTTTCAACTTCCAAGGTTGTGATTTCAGCTCTCCCGTACAAAGTTCTATTGCTTGTACGATTCACTGAATTTTCCCATATCTTCCATATCTCATCTTCTGTTAGACCATCAATACGAAATACTGAGATTTCATTGCTATCATCCCTTGGCATGAAAACTGCTAGTTTTACTGCGTTATTCGGACGGCTATATAGTCTGCTACTATTCAAATATCTAGACAGGAGTTCATCTGGTTTTACAATGCTTGATAATGACACGTTAATAAATTTATGAAAGCAACCTTTGAATATTGTACAAGATCGTTTCAGGCAATTCTTCACTAAAGTACTCAGTCCCATTAGTCTTGTTAACGCCAAACAAGCCTGCATATATAAGTCTGTTTTTACCCTCAATTAGTACAGAAAATACTTTCTTAGGCTCTTTATACCATTCAAAGATAAGTTCTCCATTAGCATCAACACTTATTTCTGGTGCAGGTATTGCTATGGGTAAAGCCTTCGCAAATCGCAAAGCATCATTAACTGAGTCCGAAGTAATTGCTCTGGCGCCATAGCCATCCCAGTCCCTAGTAGAATATTCGTGTATAGCCTCAAGAATATCATTCCAGATTGGCATGTACCAATTTACTTCACCCGAAATGTTTTTCTGGAACTCGCTATCTTTTACTTTTAGATAGTCTGCTGTAGGACTAACTCCAACGTTTGGGGAGTTCCAAAAAGAATTAACATTGCTAGGAGCAACACAAATAGTATTCATTCAAATAACATTGCTGTCTTTTCTGTAATGCTACCAAAGAAAATTTTGTTCTTCAAATTTCGTATTTGTTCAAATGTTCGCCACATATCCTCATCTCCAATATGGAATTCTTTCCGCTTAAAGACATCGATATCCAGTATTATAGTAGCGTAATTGGGTTTAAGGCTCTGTCCCAACGTTTGTGTAATATTCGCCATTATATCTTCTTTTAGATCGTGCACTGTTGTTTTATTTAAGAAATTGCTGATTTGGTTCGGGACATTATCAGGAACTTTAGGTGGTACTTCGAGATACTCGGAAAAGTCGTTTATAGGCAGTTTTATCTCGAGTTGATTTATGTAACGGGCAGCGATTCTTGTAACCAACTCTGGCGCAGCTATAGAAACGTACAGTTCCCAAAGTAGTTTTGCTTCACCGAAGACATCCTTCCAGCATGTATATGGCTTAAGCTGGCTGAAGGTAAAGCCTGCATCAGTGAATTGAGCAACATTTTTCCCTTCCATAGATTTGATAATAAACCCATCTATTCCGGTATCTTCAGAAGTCGGGTGAACTAATTTTCCGTCCTGTATCTTTACTTCAGTTCTAAAAAAATGATGTTTTTTGAACTCCGGATAGCGGTCATGTATGTTTATTTTAAATGAGGATAACTTGTTAGGTGATATCTTCTCAAATTGAAACCCTGTTTGGGATTTCACACGGAAGTCAATTATAGCCTCACTAATAGGAGCATTCTGTAAATATAGATATTTTGCCATAGCTCTTATGGTTAATAATATATTATTATTCCCTCAACATATGTGTAATTGTATACCATTAGAGAAATAATTGTATAACACCCATATGGAGCCGACATTTAATATGGGGATAGTGTTCCCTTCTCCTTTGATGGAGAAGGAACTATTTTAATGGCTTCAAATCTACCTTATTCAATCGGAGATATAGGTGATACTTCTTCATATATATAAGGGAATGGTTGTTTCAAAGCGCTTACCGTCGCGGTGGCAGAGCAACTGCGTTACCTGTCGTCCGGTCATCACCCCGCTGGGCAGTCCTGCCCGGTCTGGACCCACTGTCCTGCCATGTAGATAGAGTCCAATTCGGGTAGGGTTTTCGATATATGGCTGTCATATCTATTCATGCGGGCATAACACCTTGTTGCCAGACATGCGATGCCTCCACCGATGATGATAGATGATTTGGACACGCTGCTTACCTCCCCTTAATCGTGCTGGCAGACTAGGCTTGCTTTTCCTGGTTGAGTTTTGATTCCTTCCTGATGGTTCCCCAGTGGTAGATATAGATGGGTAAACCGACCAGTATCATGGCCAGGTTGATAGAAGCGTTGCGGTGACGGTTAGCGGTGACAGGATCTACCGCCTCACGCTGTTCTTCCCATTGCTCATAATCAAGCAGCCAGCGTCCGATGGCTTCCTTCTCCTGCTCTGTAAGATCTCCCTCCTGCTGGATGTCCTCCAGTTTTTCCACCGGATACATCATCGGCGGTTGCTTAGAGTAGAGCCGCTGTTCTGCATCAGACTGTGTAAATACGAATGCCTTGAGGCCCATGTCGATAAAACGGACGCCGCCGATAATCAGCAGCACCAGTCCAACCACTGCAAACAGGTAAAGATAAACGGTCCTGATAGCCGAGCGCTTTTCAGTAGTCATATTTCTAACTCCCCTATGTGAACTGATTTAATTATATAGCATGACTATCAGGACGGCAATCTGGATGACGGAAAATGCAATATAAACTGAGGTCATCTTGGAAAGCAAGCAGGTTCTTTTCCATACTGGCTGACAGTTTTAGAGATATATTTACAGGGAGTGGATACAGGATTATGTAGCAGAAATTAAAGCTTTCATAGCCAGGAACAAACAAGGCAAAGGGTATTGACAAGTGGTATCACATATGACACCATAATATCACCCTATATATAGGATGTCAGCAGGGAAAGGACCGAAAAAGGAGGGATAGTATGTACAGGAGGTTTACAACCAATGACGCGATATACAAAATCCCTGGAGGCAATACGGCGCAATCCTAGAAATGTGGCTTTACGTAACTTCGAAGCACTAATAAAAAAGTACGGATATATAGAGGAAGGCGCAAAGCATCCAAAGGCTATAATAGGTATGCGTACTATGCCTTACAAAAGGGAAAATCCGGTTAAGTCCTGCTATGTAAAAGAATTATTGGAGATTATCGAAGAGCAGGAGGTATAACTGGCTTGAGATTAAGATGGAGATAATAAAATGGTAATCAAAAGGAAAGTAGAGAAAGAATTGGAATACTATGCTAAGTTACCTTACAGCGTTATAGTTGAGCAATGGGATGATGGTGAAGGCCCTTATTGGGTTGCCAGAATTGTGGAGCTTCCACATTGTTTAATACATGCAGATACGCCGGAGGAAGCTATAAGAGAGATTCAGGAAGTCAAAATGGATTGGATAGAGTCCAATCTTAAAAGAGGACTTTCTATTCCTGAACCGAGACCACATAAGTATAGCGGACAAATCAGGCTCAGAATTTCGCCTACACTCCATAAACTACTCACATACAGGGCTGAAACAGAAAGGGTAAGCCTGAATCAATATATGGCTACGACGCTGGCTACGTCGGTTGGCATAAGCAAAGAGCCCCCTCAGTTGAGAAAGGTGAGGAGGAACACTTTGCAAGAGGTGTAAGCTATACCTTTGATATGCTCAGAAGTATGCCTTGTTAAAAAAATGAGAAGGGCAAAAATCTGAGTGAGCAGTGTAAAGCAGTAGATAAGGGCAAATGAGCTATAGCGGCTTTACCGGCACACAGATGTCAACGATGCATTTGCCTTCGGGGTGTTGACTGGGGTCGTTGAGGTATAGTTCATAGCAGGGGCTGTCTATGCACTGGTAGCCGCTCTGTGGAAGCCATCCTCCAAAGATAGTATTCCAGGCGTCCTCATACTGAGCAACGGAAATCTCGAAGTGACCAACGGCATATTTCCCGCCGGGAATCGTTCCCTTACCGATTTCTCCATCAACCTCTGTATTCTCGGGCACGGTAATGCAGACATCTGTCCTTAGCTTGCTTTCATCGGTAATATCAGGGCTGTCATGGTAAACAGATAGCATTTTAGTCTCAGGGAAGTTAAGCAGGCCCCTGGGTCCTGCCCATGCCATCAGCTTCCCGAACAGCCGGCCGAACAGTGCCGAATCCCCTTTGTAGGGTCCGATATAGCGGAAATAAGCCACATGCATTTCCGGTATATCCTTGACCTCGACATTTGTTTGTATTTTCTTTTTTGACATTGTTATCCTCCATATTTGTCTATTAGTAGCTACATTATTCCCTGCATCAGTCAGGAAGCTGCGTGGGTTTAAGCAGCAGCGCCAGGGTTAATCCGATAATGCTGGCGATAATCATCACCAGGAAAGCAGACTGGTAGCTGTTGGTTACGTCGTAGATGCGTCCGGCCATCAATGGCCCGATACCAGCGCCTGCTGTACCAAAGCAGAGGACAATACCAAACAGGGAGCTGATAGCCCTGGTGCCGAATAACTCGGCAAGCAGTGGAGACATCAGGGAGAGGGAACCACCGTGAGCAATTGCGTAGAATATCGCAAACAGGCGCAGCTGCCAGAGGCCTTCTGCCTGGTAGAGCCAGAGCAATGAGGCAACCATTATGATGAAGGTGATTACCAGGGCGTGCCTGCAGCCGATTTTGTCTCCGATGCTACCGATGACAATCCTGCCTGCAATGCTGACGCCGCCAATAATGGAGACCAATGTGGCGGCGTTGATACTGGAGATACCGCTATCCATGGCGTAGGAGGTGATATGTATTAACAGGGTATCACTGCAATAAAAAACCAGGAACAGGATAACGGCTACCATCCATAGTTGCTTCTGTCTCAGCGCTTCATGCAGGGAAAAACCGGTCTCCTCTAGCGGTCCAGACGGTGCGTGGTATTCCCCATAAGGACGGAGACCTTTTTGTGATGGGTCGCGGCGCAATACCTGTGCCAGCGGTACGATGCAGGCGATGGCGATAATTCCCATCAGGCTGTAAGCATAGCGCCATCCATGGCTGGAAATCAGGTAGCTTGCAAGC
>CAYVML010000052.1:0-8349 GCA_964452475.1 uncultured Dehalococcoidales bacterium | reverse complement strand
AAAGATGAAGTAGAAGCTGATTCAAAGCTTCACCAAATATCAACCATTACAAATTACAAGTTTGAGGAAACACTACTTAGTGAATTTTACAGACTTTCAAAAAAAGATATTAGTAAAAGGATATCTAAATCAAGCGTAAGTAAAGCAAAAACGAGTGTTCTTGCTTCTATAAGGACGATTTTATCTACGATTTACAATGGCAAGTGCCAAATTTCTGGATTTGGATTTTTAATGAAAACTGGCAAACCTTACTTCGAGATCCATCACATAAAATCTGATTTAGGGGATCATTTGAAAAATCTTTTAGTTGTCAGTCCTAATGTTCATGCTCAATTTACCTATGCAAATCTTGAAGAGTTTTTTGATGAACACGGATGGTTAAGGCGCGTAAAATTCAATAACGACGAATTCACTGTAAATCAAATCATTGATAGTATCCCGATAGAATATAAAAAGGAAATTCATTATCAATTTAATTAGTTAAGAGGAAAACTCAAAATAAATGAATGAGCTACCCAGTGATAGCATCCACTTAATGGTTACATCACCGCCATATAATGTATCTAAAGAATATGATGATGATTTAGGTCTAAAAGGATATCTTAAATTACTGAATACTGTTTGGAAAGAGACATATCGTATTTTAGTCCCAGGCGGGCGTGCTTGTATCAATATTGCCAATCTAGGTAGAAAACCGTATATTCCTCTTCATAGCTATATCATTGAAGGAATGCAAGAAATTGGTTTTTTAATGCGGGGGGAAATAATCTGGAATAAAGCTTCAAGCGCAAGTCCTTCTACTGCCTGGGGAAGCTGGCTTTCAGCCGCAAACCCTGTTTTGCGAGATATTCACGAATATATTCTAGTTTTTTCTAAAGATACATTTTCTCGGAAACGAGACACTCGACAAAATACAATAAATAAAGAGGACTTTATTGAATGGACTAAAAGCGTCTGGACATTTCCAGCAGTTTCCGCGAGACAAATTGGACATCCTGCTCCATTCCCAGAGACACTACCACATCGCTTGATTCAATTGTATACTTTCAAAGAAGATATTGTGTTAGACCCTTTTGTGGGAAGTGGTTCTACTTGTTTAGCAGCTACAAAAGATAAACGTAAATATATAGGATATGATATTGATCCAGATTATGTAAGATTAGCAGAAAGCAGGATAGCCAGCTATGTCAATTAATTCCGCTTATTTGAAAAGAATACTTTTCAAATCAATAATAGAGTATCACCTTCAATTGATTAATCTCCTTACTTGAGGAAGGAATGGATAAGCCTTTCCCAATTAGTAGATTACTATAGTAGAAAATACACTTTATAGTGCATGATCATCTCGTCGTTCTGAATGTGGAGAAGAATACCTCTCTTGTCGTCATTGCGAAGAGCGGCGGGGATAGTTAACTGCTGGCTGATAGTCACGGAGTGTGGCAGAATAGTGTGCCGCAGTCAACTAAATGTACCCTAAGGAGATGATTTCTCATTCCTGACCCCCTGGATTGCCTGTACCCTCTGCAGCAGGGGCGGATGAGAATAGTTGAGAAAAACATAGAAAGGATGCGGTGTTAAATTGGACAGGTTTGTGGCGGAGAGTTTTCTTAACGCAGTTACCAGGTCAAGCGGATTTGCTATCGTCTCCGCAGCAAAATGGTCGGCTTCATACTCATGCTTCCGGGAAAAGATGTTCATCACCACCGATAGCACCAGTTCCACCGGCGTGTAAAGCAGTCCGAAAAAGAGCAACCCGGCATAGACCGGCTGCTGCATCATATAGAAAGCCTGATAGAGCACCGAGTTCGACAGGAACAATGACATTAAGAAGAAAATCACTCCGGCATGTAAAATGCTAAATATGGTTCCCTTGAGAATGTGCTTCTTGCGGTAATGACCGACTTCATGCGCCAGGATAGCCACCAGTTCCGAAACTGTATGTTTTGCTATCAGGGTATCAAAGAAAGCAATCCGTTTATTGCGGCCAAATCCGGTAAAGAAGGCGTTCGACTTGCTCGAACGCTTCGAACCATCCATGACGAACACGTTCTTGATAGGAAAATTTACCGCATCGGCATACCCCAGAATTGCCTCTCTCAGTTCCCCCTGTTCCATCGGCGTGAATTTATTGAACAGCGGCATTATCAACGTCGGAGTTATATACTGCATCACCAGTATGAATATGGTTACTCCTGCCCAGCAGTAGAGCCAGGCATAAGAACCAGTATGCTGAAACAACAGCAGTATTCCTGCCAGCAGCATCCCTCCCAGGAGCACGCCAAGAGCAAGTCCTTTTAGCCAATCCAGGAAGAAGGTACGCAGCGTAGTCCTGTTGAAGCCAAAACGCTCCTCTATCACGAAAGTGCTGTAAATACTGAACGGCAACGAAAGCAAAGTGTGGGCAAATAGCAGTATGCCAATGTAGAGCAGTCCGTTCACCAGTGGAATAGTAGTCAAGCTGCCGATAATTTCATTGAACCAGTTGAAGCCGCCGGAGAACCAGAAAAGTAGCAGCACCACCAGGCTAAAACTGTTACTTATTACAGAGAAACGCGTGGTTGCACGGAGATATTCCTGGGATTTGCGATACTCCTCCGGTTTGTATACTCCCTCCAGGGCTGCAGGCAATTCCGGCGTCAACAGGCGGAGGTTCAGCATATTTCCAACCAGCTCCAGGCAGAACTCCAGGAGAAGGGCAACAAGTATTACTATGGCAAATACGTTCATCTATATAATTTTTTCAGCTAATGGTATTCCTGCCGCAATCGTATGTCGAATTGCTCACAGGTGTTTTATCAGCTCGCTCTCCAGTTGCTGCTTTGGTAAGGCACCAACTTTCTGGTCTACCAGTTTTCCCTGCTTGAATATCAGTAGCGTGGGAATAGCACTGACGCCAAACCGGGCAGCCACCGACTGGTTGAAGTCCACGTTCAGTTTGCCGAAAGTAATCTTGCCTTTATAGTCACTGGCAAGTTCCTCGATTACCGGCGTCACCATCTTGCACGGAGCGCACCATTCCGCCCAGCAGTCAACAACCACCAGTGGATGCTGTTTTATCACCTCGTCAAAACTGGCATCATTTAGCTCAACTACCAGTTCCTCTTCTTCTTCTTGTTCCTCGTTGAATTCAAGAGACAGATGACCAGAGTCTGACTCCTGAAATTTTATTGGCAATCCCTTCCATTTGAATGACTTTTTAAGCTTCTCGCAGGCTTCTCTCAGCAGAAACTGTTTGCCCTGCTCTTCGTATTCCCTCAGTTTTTCCCACAACCGGAGGACGTCAAGTTCGCCCTTGTAAAAATCCTTCAACAGTGAGTCCAGCTTTTCAAGCTCCCCTATTCTGTCTTTTTCCTCCGGGGTCGCCTCACCAATTCCTGCCAGCCTCTGTTTAATATACGGTGAAAGACCTTCCTCATATGCCATGATTACACCATCTCCAATTGAATTATTACTCTGACGGGGCTCATTGTCTTTCTTTATCGCTGTCGTGTCATTCCCTGATAGCCCTCAGATATATAATTATAGCAAATACTGCCGATGCAGGTTGTGCAGCAGGTGAGGAGATGGAGGACGAGAGACTTTCGTAGCTCATAGTTCATAGCTCATGGATTCTCTCCACCCGGATTGCCACGGGGGTTACAACCCCTCGAAATGACAGGCTAGATTCCTGCTTCCGCAGGAATGACAACCCCTTTCATCATTGCGAGGAGCACCAACGACGAAGCTATCTGCATGGGTAGGGGTTTGCTTCGTCTGCTAGCAGCGCCCTCATGGTTTTCTACGAATCCTTGAGCTATATATTCAGATCAGGCGTTTCTTAAGCACTACAATAACTGCGGCTGCCACCAGTGCTGCAATTACCAGCCAGGGCGTCAGCATCGCAATCCGATTGACCGGCATAGCTCCTCCACCCACTGGAAGAGACAGCTCATCAACACGAAGCAGGTAGTCCTCGCTCTCGCCGTATTCGAACCCTCCGTCACCATTCCAGTCCGGGTCTACTGGTCTTTCACCAATAGAGAATCTAGCCCATACATATCCCGAGTTCGGGCCGATGGTGAAATCAGCCGGTCCAAGTGCAGACAACGGTCCGTTGTGTCCCTTGGGAACAGGAAAGTTCTGCAACACATGCTCGCTGGCCGAAGCACCGCCGGGACAGGTGGAGGCCCCCCCCCACTGCCCATCCTGGTTCCAGTCGACGAGGACATTTACAAAGTCGTAGTCGCTGCTAACAATTTTTTTATGAACAAGTATATCAATATCCGTGCCCCATTTTGCCTGCTGGCAGGTATTCCCCAGCGCCGTGCCGTTGCCAGCGGGACAGGGCACAACGGCCTCCGAGCCAACAGCACCCTGTATGGTATAAGGTTCCGGCTTGATAAGACCTGCGTCGCCATCGTTGAAGCACTCATCCTGGTCGTATTGATTCGGATTGAAGTTAGGGCAGATTCCGGCATTACCATCAAACTCAAAATCAACCATCAATCCAAAGCAGGCTATCGGGGGATCCGTGAAACCATGGGCTACAAAATAGCTCATGCCACACGTTGGAAACGTCCCGATGACACCGGAGGAGGGATAGGCCAAAGCCCCTTCAGGTGCATCCCCAAAATCTGGTACAGAGTCACCAACCACTATTGCAGACGCCAGTGTCATGCCTATAACCACTACAGATATAAAGCACACCATAAATAACCGTACTGCCCGCCTCCCTCTCAAGCCTGGCATTTTTCTGAATAGTATTCTTAATATCGATTTATCAGCTATATTGAAATTCATTTTTCACCTCCACCTTTGCTCATTTCTCCATTCAAAACATGTTTCAAGAATAATAGATAATGCTGTTATTGTCAATCCCCAATATATAATTCATCCATTGTCCTTAACTATCCTCTTTATTATCTCTAAGCAGGTTCTTTTCCTGTTGCCAGGGGATGAAGTTATTATTCTGAGTGCTCAACATGTCATTCTGAGCATAGTGAAGAACCATTCTCCTGCTGTCATTGCAGGTTGTGCTATCTTTTTTTTCATTGTGAGGAGCGCCAGCGACAAAGCAATATGTAGTGGTAAGGCGAAAAGCATTCTAGTTGACATTCTATGTTTATGGTATGCTATAATCATATCAACAGTAGGCAGAAAGGTGATATGATGACAGATTTTCGTTATACAGAGTTCGGACGCAGGCTGAAGGAATGGAGGGAGGCGCTGAAACCTCCTCTCACCCAGCGTGAGATGGCACGGCAGGTCGGGGTAACCGATGGCTTTATCGCCCACATCGAAACCGGCAGGACAATGCCCGGCAAGGATACACTGCGCGCACTGGCAAGAACACTGGGGGTCTCCGAAACGGAGATTTTCAAGGAGGCAGGCTTTCTAAGCGAAGAAACAGCCAGCGATGAAGACATACTGGATGACCCTGAACTGCGACTCTTCTTCCGCGACGAATGGAAGCAGCTCTCCGATGACGAAAGGGACTGGTTCAAGGGATTCGTCAGGATGATGAAAGAGCGGCGAAGGGAAAAGACCAGCAACTAGACCAGGGATCATATAGATATGTCCGGCAAGGCAGTAGCAAGGCGCACCAGGAAGCTATTCGGCACCAACGACCCGGAGGTAATAGCCGACCGTGAAGGTCTTGAGGTGACCAGGATGCCACTTCCTAAAAGATGGTGGGACATACTGCTCTGGGACTGCGTAGCCATCAGGGACGACATATCACTCCCGTTCGTTCGCTGGTGTCTGGCACACTGCCTGGGACATCATTTCATGCACCACGGCAACCAGCTCAAAATGAAGGATTGGGGCGTGTTGATACATAAGCGGCTATTGCAGGAAGCCGAGGCTGAATCATTCGCCGCCTGGCTGTTGGTGCCCGAAGCCGAACTGGAAGAGTTGAAACAAACCGAGGGCGAAAACCTCACCACCTGGAAGGTAGCTGAGCATTTTATTATCCCCACCGATATGGTCCCCTTTCGGCTGGGCAGCGGCGATAATCCCTATCTAAAATCCATCGGCTGGTAGCCAGTTACTTATAAGTATTCTCCCAGCAGCAAAGATTGGCAGTCAGACGCAGCAATGTGGCGGTATGGGAACAATAACCGGCGGCTAGCAGAAAGAACCGGAACATTTGCCATAAGACAGGCTCCGAATAGTAACCCCTGACTGTCACAGGCAAAACAACCGGATATATATCACAGTTCAACTGGTTACTGGCAGGAGTACTTACAGCTCTTTTCTCAGGGGACCAGCTCGGTTGGAGCCCATATAAGCTCCATTATCTTCTTTGCAACGACACGGGCAGCTACCGCGCATACCTTAGGGCAACCTTGCTCGCTATGTCCACCGGCATCGAGAAAACCCTGGTAGTCATCAGGCTCCCACATCTTGAAAGACCTGCCGTAGACCTTTGCCTGGACGTCTTTGCAAAAGGAAGTTTCCAGTTCGCCTTCAAAGCCGAACGCCTTTTTCAGTTCTGCTTTAATATCATTGTATACCTCGAGAGATGTAACCTTTGCATCCCGGTAGGCTTTGCTGTCCTCTATTTTATCCCTGCCTACCAGCAGGTTAAGTGCCATCAGGGCTCCGATAAAGGCGCCGCAGGTTTCACTACGGCTGATTATCCCGCCAGATAGTACGGTGGCAGCCTTCATCACCTCGACACTCCCGATACCAAACTCTTTCTGAATGCTGTCCAGCACCGACTGTGAACAACCATGATAATCCCTGTCATTCTCCATTGCCATTGCATAAACCCTGTCCAGTTTTTCCTTTTCTGTTGACAATTCGCTGCCTCCTGATAGATATTTCAGGTCAATCGAAACGCCATTCCATATTCCAGGGTTTACAGCGTTCAATTACCCACAACTATGCTAGCACCCTTGTTTGCAGGCTGTAAAGCCAGAGAACTTAAGCATTCAAAATCTCACCGAAAATTAGTTGTTAACCCCCGTTTTACCCGGAATAACACGGCTCTGTTGCTCAATCTCAATTATTGTGGTAACTCTTCCAGGATTTTAACGTTATACAAGTAAACAATTCTTTAGGACGTGATATTATAGAATCAGACAAACAAGATGAGTGAAATAGCTCTAGCAGGAGGTTAAAATGGAAGAAAAGAACTCTGATATTCAGGAATATAACACCAGCATGGTAACAACCGAGAACATGAAACTCGAAGATACACAAATGGCAGAGCAGCTATATAACAGCGCCGGATTGGACCCCGTTGTGGAAGCGGGGCTGAAAGACTACAACAAGAACCTTCAACAGGAGAGCAAGCTGCTCAACAAAGTGCTCGGCCCACGGGGAAGCGATATAAAGGGCTATGGAGAAGCGGTCGCCAAGAGAGTCGCCTTTGCCGTCTATACCCTGTTAAACAAGCAGTATGGCGGAAAAGTGGGAGACCTGAGGTCTTATATAATGTCACTGGAAGACGAGCGGAGCAGGGCTAATATGAGGTACGATGAACTTATGGGCAAGGTGGTTGGAATACTGGGAACCGAATACCAATCGCTAAGAACTGACTCCAACACCTTCATGGAAAAGCTCACCACTTTAATGGGAGATGACGCCAAAGCCTTAAAAATTAACTATAGTGAACTGGCAGAGAGGCTGGCAGATATAGATGGGTTACGGTCACAGGTAAAAAGCCTGGAGCAGGAGAAGAAACAGCTGACTGAAAGCTATGAAGCACAAATAGCCGGCTTAAAAAGCCAGCATGACGCTGAGGTCGCAAAGATGGATTCGCAGATAAATGAACTGGCAGGCGAAAAAGCGACACTGACAGGCGAGCTTGAACAGTCCAGGGCTGATTATAGCGAACTGAAAACTGGGGTGAGCGCCCTGGCAGCAGACATACCTTACGAGAATATGGGTAAATTGTTTGGGAAAGAATTGCATGCCTATGTTCTGAAGGACTCAAAGGTTCCATCCGTCGTTATCGAGGGCGTGGGGAAATTCATCGATTTCGAAAAATACCTTGGAGTCGCTGTGGAGAGAGGCGCTACGGATGTGCGCCAACGGATAGAACAGCTAATAAGCAAATCTCCATAGCATAAAGGCGGTTAGCTTCCTGTCTCCACAGAGATAACATCCTCTTTCTTCATCGCGGGGAGTAAAAGAGCCTTCGCAAACTATTGACAAATAGTCAGTGAACATGGCTATACTATTACGAGTACTGTTGTAATAGTACCCTGCTGTGAATTGAGCCTGATGAATTATGCTTGCAATAAGGAAGATATAAAATGAGCAGAAAATGGCATAGCGATCTATTTTTCTATCTGAAGAAGAGCATGGTTATCCTGCTTGTGCTGGCATTTGGGAAACAGGCTGCCTTGGATATTCTCAGCG
>CAYVML010000051.1:0-8470 GCA_964452475.1 uncultured Dehalococcoidales bacterium | reverse complement strand
CAACCACTCAGGATATCCCCGTGGGCAGTTCAGTACGAAGTCAATAAAGGTCTCCAACCTTGAAAGGCTGGTTC
This sequence comes from uncultured Dehalococcoidales bacterium, assembly GCA_964452475.1. Classification (GTDB taxonomy): domain Bacteria; phylum Chloroflexota; class Dehalococcoidia; order GIF9; family AB-539-J10; genus JAUUZT01. The sequence goes on along the minus strand of CAYVML010000051.1, from coordinate 8,396 downwards.
TGCTTAATACATGCTCCATCCGACAGGCATCAGCATCAGCCGTCTCATCATCAACAGCCAGGATATCAACCAGAAATTGCCGTAGCATTATGTGGCGTTTATATACATCCTGAGCTATCATTGCACCTTCATCAGTGAGTTTTACGTCGCCGTACTTCTCATGTAAAACCAGTCCAGCTTCAGATAGTTTTGTTAGAGCCCAGTCAACACTGGGTTTTTTAACCTCCATAGTTTTACTGATTGCAGTGACGCTGACAGTCGCACCTTTCTCTTTAAGCAAAGCTATCGTCTCAAGATAATCTTCCATGCTTTCTGTCTGTTGACCAGGAATATATTTAATTCTCATTTTTATTCTCGTAGTTGTGTTGTTAGGTTAATCTAACAATTACCAATATAATACTTGTTTATATTTTTGTCAAATTCCCTTATTACTCACAGAGAGAGGATTAAAGGGATGGTACTTCTATAGCTTCAACACCCTTCATTCGGCGTAAATTCCTGACCTCTGGTATAAAGAGCAGCAGCGTAAACAGGAACGACAGTATATCTGCGGCGGGGTACGCTAACCATATACCATCCAGCTGCCAGAACCTGGGGAATATCAGTATCAGCGGCAGGAAGAACAGGATTTGGCGGGATATAGCGGTCAGGAAGGCAGGAGTCGCTTTTCCGATTGACTGAAACAGCACTGAGCCTACTACCTGGAAGCCAATTAAAAATATGAAGAGGGATATCAGCCTGGCTGCCCGGGTAGATTCCATTACGAGAGAAGCATCGTTGGTGAAAATGCAAATGATTGGTTCCGCATTAATAACAAGCGGGAAAAATGCTACCAGGGATACTATTGTTGATGCTATGATGGAGAGCTTGATAGCCCTGAGTGCCCTCGCACCATTTCTTGCTCCATAGCTGAATCCGAGAATTGGCTGCAGTCCCTGTCCAATGCTAAAAAGAGGCATTAATACGAACATCATCACTCGACCTACGATTCCAAAAGTGGCAACGGCCATATCACCACCATAGAAGATTAATGACCGGTTCAATATCACCATGATGAAGCTGGAAGCAGTCGACCTGGCGAATGAAGCCATGCCGATGGGAATGATTTCTTTTATCACTCCATAGTAAGGGATAAGATTTGCAGAGCGAATCTTGAGTGTACTATTATGAAATTTATAATATGATAACAGGAACAGGGAGGAAACCATTATCGATATGACGGTGGCTATCGCTGCACCCTGTACCCCCATATCCAGCTTGAGAATGAAGATTGCATCGAGTACGATGTTCAATCCTGCTCCAATTATCATGGCTACCATGGGAACCCGGGCGTTTCCTTCAGCCCTGACCAGGTTATTGGTTGACATGGCAAAGATGCGGAAAACCGTGCCCAGCAGGATAACATCTAAATAACCTTTAGCATAAGGGTAAATCGATTTCGATGCCCCGAATAAACTGACCCAATAACCGCTATTGGCTAATCCGACTATGGTAAACACCAACCCTAATATAATAGATAGAGATATGGCATTGCCCAGCGTTCGTTCTGCCTTATGAATATCGCCAGCTCCCAGTGACCTGGAAATTAGTGATGCTCCTCCTATTCCCAGCAGCATACCCACGCCCATCAGCAGCATCTGAATCGGGAAGATGATGGTGAGTCCTGCAATTCCCAGGGGACCAACCGCATGGCCGATAAAGATGGTGTCGACCACGTTATAGAGGGCCATCACAATCATGCCTACTGCGGCAGGAAGAGAAAGCCTTATTAATAATCTGCCAATTCCCTCATTGGCTAACATATGCTGTCTGGCGTCGTGCATACTGTATTTATTCCTCGTTAGCTATAGTATTCCTCATCGGTAGAACCTGGCTGGGTGAATTAGAGCTTTATAACTTAGAGAATACCTCTCGTATCTTCTGTAATGAAGCAGAGACCTCGTTGAGTTCGTCATCGGGAAGATCGGCCATGCTTTCTTTCAGGGCATCCCTGATATGCTTCCTGTGTTCTTCAATTATAAGTTTTCCTTTGCTGCTAAGCTGTATATCAAGCATCCTTCTGTCTGACGGGTCGGTATTTCGTTCAACCATTCCTATCTCTACCAGCCTGTCTATAAGATAGGTCATTTGCGGCCTTGGTATGAGCAGCCTGTCAGCAATGTTGCTGATGTGCACCTGCCCACTTTCATAGAGCATTCTCATAATCTCGTAATGAGGTGGCAGTAAACCATGCTGGGCCAGTGTTGACTTGCTATGAAAGAACTTTCTCTTTATTGCCCGGTGAAAGAGTGGCATGATGTAATAGAGGTTATCGATAATGCCATCCAATTCATCTGTTCTGCCCTTTGAATTATCCATGATGATAGTTTAGATTATTAATAGTTAAGAATACTAATTATTATATATATGCACGATAATGATGTCAAGCGTGAGTCTTCTCCAAATGTAACTGGCTCAGGGTGATTTCCCGGTTGTCTTTTATGGGTGGGTACGTAGATTCATGACTATTTGGATGATAAAGAGGCCAAGCATAATGCAGCCACCGGCCAGTGAGGTTTTCCAGACCATCACAACGAATCCATAATTCATCGCGTAATAGAGAACCAGGTAGGGTACCAGTAATTTCCAGTTCTTTTCCTCTCGGAAGGGGATTTTTAAAACAAAGTCATAAATCCCTTCCAAGGCCAGAAATGCCAGGAAAATCCCCAGAAAGATACCATACTGTACCGCCTTCTGCTCCTGGAAGACTAAGAAAATACCATACGTTGCTGGAATCGCCAGCAGCAGATAAGTCCAACCGAATCGGTAGAGAAGGTTTAATCTTTCTTTCCGAATAAGAAAGATTAAAATCAGCAGTATACTATTCAAAAGCCCAATGATAAAAAAGAGTACTTCTAACAATTATATCGCTCCCTTATATAATGTTCCTAAAATCCCCCCATTTCAAATCAGCCGGATTTGAAAGCCAGAAAGTGCTCCTACCGTTATCTTCTTTTTATTGGTTTGTCCTCTTTGATACTACGGAAATAATTATATCCATGAAGAAATTCGTGATAACTTTTTTTATAGTACTTGCGCCCCCTTAACCAATTATCCAGAGAATGCTAAGTCACCTTTGGATATTTATTCTCTTAGCGAACACAAAGATTAGACCCTTCTTCTCGGTTTTAATAAAGCCCACTCTTCCCACCTCCTCAGTTAATTTATCACCGGAGACTGTAGTTTTTTCGAAGGATATTATTCCCCCCTGTTATTTATTGAGTGCTCAGCAAGTACCATAGCTGAACAAACGCAGGAATAGTCTAAATGTGGATGACTAGACGAACCAATAAATTGGAAACCTACAGCTCATAATCAAACCATAAGAAATTGAAAAAAGAGATTAATTTGCATAGAGTATAGGGAACAATTTTAGCCAGGCACCAGTTGGCAAAGTAATAAATAGTGAACGGAGGTAATAGATGACAAAATACAAAGTACTAATGATAGGTAGTATCTGGCCAGCTACAAATATCAAACCAGATACAAATGTCGAAAAAGAGATTGTGAAAGAGGCAGATGCTGAGCTTATAGTAGATGATGGGAAGGACGAGAATCGTTACAGTAAACTCATTAGCGAAGCTGATGCCATTATACCAGGGGCGTTCAATGTCACCGACAAAGTACTATCAGCGGCTAAGAAATGTAAGATTGTGGCGAAAGCAGCGGTTGGCTACGATAATATTGATGTAGAGGCAGCAACCAGACATAGTATAATCGTTACCAATGTAGCTGCCGCTGATTTCTGTATGGAGGAAGTTGCAGACCAAACGCTGGCCCTGATTTTAGGGGTTGAGAGAAGGGTCGTATTCCTTCACCAGAAAGTCGTAAACGGTAAATGGATGGAGGGACGGGCACAGATGAAACCCATGTTCGACCTAAGAGGACAGACTCTTGGGTTGGTTGCATTCGGAGCAATAGCACGTGCAGTTGCTGAAAGAGCTCGACCCTTCGGTTTTAAAATCATAGCCTGCGATCCATACATTTCTGCAGAGGAGGCCAGCAAACTTGGCGTCGAAATGGTTGATTTCGACACGCTGCTGAAGACTTCAGACGTTATTTCAATCCATGCTCCTCTAATAAAATCAACATACCACATGTTCGATGAGAAAGCCTTTGCTAAAATGAAGAAAACAGCCTATCTGATAAACGCAGCCCGTGGTGGGATAATCGACCAGAAGGCTATGTATAAGGCATTGAAATCAGGCAGGATTTTAGCGGCAGGCCTGGATGTTCTGGAAAAAGAGCCACCAGATGCCGATGATCCGATTTTATCCCTGGATAATGTAATTATCCTGCCACATAGTGCTGGATATGCGGAAGGTTCTTATGAGAGAGCACGAAAAAGCTCTGCCCGGGAAGTAGCAACGGTTCTTCAGGGGAGACAACCGAAGAACTGGGTTAATCGCAAAGAGCTCAGTAAATAACAATCCGAGAACATTAAAAAATACTATTACACCTGCATGCAGGAAAAGGAGGTAATGGATGGCAGACTACAAGGTTTTACGCCTGGGCAAGATTACTCCAGAAGCAACCATAGAGAAGGAAATTCTCAGCAAGATTAACGCCGAGCTGGTAGTAAATACCAACACTGACGAAAGGAGTATTATTGATGATGTCCGTGATGCGGATGCCATTATCGTACGAGGGCTGGTGCCAATAACTGATACCATCCTGGAGGCAGCCAGGAAATGCAAGATTGTAGCCCAGGGCTCAGTTGGTTTTGATCATATCGATATCTCCGCCGCTGGTAAAAGGGCAATCTACGTAAGCAATTCCCCCGCCTCTGAATGGTGTGTGGATGAAGTGTCTGATATCACCATGATGTTGATACTGGGGATTGAACGAAAGGCTGCCTGGTTTCACCAGAAGGTAAAAGAGGGAGGGTGGCGGGAGAAGCTTAATGAAGCCAAGCCCATTTTTGCCTTGCGAGGGCAAACTCTTGGCTTATTTGCCCTTGGAGCAATAGCTCGTGCCGTCGCCCAAAAAGCCAAGCCCTTTGGTTTCAAGCTCATCGCCACCGACCCCTATGTCTCCACCGAAGAGGCCAAGAAAATAGGAGTTGAACTGGTGGACTTTGATACACTATTAAAAACATCCGATGTCATCTCTATTCATGCCCCTTTAATAAAATCTACCTTTCATGTTTTCAACAAGGCGGCAATCGGAAAGATGAAGAAGACAGCTTTCCTGGTTAATGCAGCTCGAGGACCTTTAATAGATCAGAGAGCTTTATATGATGCCCTTAAAGCTAGAACCCTTTCAGGCGCAGCCTTTGATGTACTGGAAGATGAACCACCCAAACCTGGCGAACCATTATTAACTCTTGATAACATATTTGTCGTTCCACATATCGGCGCTTACTCCGAAACTTCAGTGCTCAAACCTTCCAGGATATGTGCCAATGAAGTGGTCAGAGTACTTAAGGGTAAGCCGCCACTGGCATGGGTAAATCGAAAGGAAATGCAAAAGTAAAAACAAAATAAAAAGGAGGAAAAAAATGTCAACAGAACAGGAACTATTAACAAAACTAAAGGAGCATGATACCCCATCGGTCACAAATGTGGTCGCCACCTATCCCACGAATCCACTGTGCCTCGGACTCTATAACCCCTGGACACAGAACTGGTATACCGACCAGACAATTCACTGCATATACCCTGAACTGGGGCGGATGGCAGGCTATGCAGTCACCTGCGTTTTTGGACTGCCTGACCCCAACTACTCCCGCCTCTCCTTCCTGGATGTCATTGATGTCCTTGAGCAGTCGAAGAAACCTACCATCCTTATCATCAAGCAGATATTCCCAGCAGAGATAGCCGGAAAAGTTGGCCTCTCCGGAGGCAACATGACCACCGCTTTGAAATCCATCGGCTGTGTCGGGGTGATTTCAGATGGCCCTTCACGAGATATCGATGAGATACGCCCGATGAAATTCCAGTATATGCTCACTGGCGCCACTGCAGGACATGGCGCCATGGCAGTACATGCTATCAACACCCCCGTCTCAGTCGGCGGAATGGACGTTACTCCCGGGGAGATTATTCACATGGATGAGAACGGCTCCTGCAAGTTCCCTGCCGATAAACTCGAGGCCGTAGTCACCAACCTTGAAGCGCTACAGAAAGAAGAGGAAAACCGCATGTCGGCGTTGTCCAAGGCAAAATCGGCTGCCGAGATAAGAGCAATCTTCACTGGGCATTCCTACAGCAGTGATAAAGATAAAAAATAGTACCCATCAGTGTGCAATGGCACTCTGCCCTAAACGGGCAGAGTGCTCAGTAATCTGAAAGTAAGTGCATGCCTGTTCATGTTAGATTTTTAGAAATATTGAAAAGCATCTCCTTACATAACAGGCTACATGATATAATGAATGAAACAAAACAAGGAGGAACCAAATGGTAACAGATACAAGAGAACGGTTTAACCCTGACAAACTACGAGTTTTCTCAAGCAAGGTGCTTCAAAAATTAGGTGTGCCGCAAGAGGATGCCGATATAACAGCAAAAATGCTGGTGGCATGTGATTTAAGAGGAGTAGAGTCTCATGGTGTGGCCCACCTGGGGCCATTCTACTGCAAATGGATAAAGGATGGGATTGTCAACATAACCCCAAAACTCAAGCTTGTCAGCCACACCCCAACTACTGCCACAATGGAAGGAGACAGAGGGCTGGGTTTCGTCGTCGGCTACCGCGCAATGACACACGCAATAGAAAAAGCCAAAAAGTACGGCTCAGGTTTCGTCAATGTAACTAACAGCACTCACTTTGGAGCAACTTCATACTATTCAATGATGGCCATGGAACAGGATATGATTGGACTGGCCATGACCTCCACTCTGCCAGCTGTAGTAGTACCTGGAACAGCCGTACCTGTAATAGGAACCAACCCGCTCTCAGTGGCTATTCCTGCAGGAAAGGAGTCTCCCTTTGTGCTGGACATGGCAACATCTGTGGTTGCTGGAGGAAAGGTGGAGATTGCCAGGAGACAGGGCAAGATGATACCTGAAGGCTGGGTAGTCGATAGCGAAGGTAAAGCGGTAACTGATCCCAACAAATGCGATTTCCGTCAGCCGGTAGGTGGACTACTGCCGCTGGGAGGAAGCCCTGCCCTGGGTAGTTTTAAAGGCTTTGGTCTGGGAATTCTTGTAGACGTTCTTACCTGCCTCCTTGCCGGTCTGGACTTTACACTGCTTAAGGAGAGAGAACCAGGGACCAATCCCTCGGATTTCTTTTTTGGCGCTATTCGTGTAGATGGCTTTCAACCTATAGAACAGTTTAAACAGAAGATGGATAATATGATAGAGAAAATTGAAAGCCTGCCAACACTGCCGGGAGTAAATAAAGCCTATTTAGCTGGTGGCTTTGAAGGCGATATTATTATACCTGACCGCAAAACTAATGGGATTCCTCTGGATACTCCAGTCATCCAGAGTCTCAAAGACTTATCAGATGAACTGGGTGTAGAATTCGACCTTAAATAGCAACATCCGGGGCATAGCTATAAAGTTTGGACATTGCAATTATCCGGAGGGTTGAACAGAGAACCTATCAGTGATGTGTTTGAAAGCAACGCAATCCAATCAGGAGGAGAGAGATGAGGGTTAAAGACAGAATAGCAGTAGTGACTGGTGGAGGGAGAGGCATTGGGAAAGCCATTTCCGTAACGCTGGCACGAGAAGGAGCCGATGTCGCCATATTCGGCAGAACCCTTGATGTTGCCGAACAGACCGCCAGCGAAATCAGAGCACTGGGCAGAAGGAGTATAGCCATACAGGTAAATGTGGCTGAAAGCTCTCAGGTCAATCGTGGTGTACAAAAAGTGCTTGATGAGTTTGGCAGGATAGATATACTGATAAACAACGCCGCTGGAGGACGTACACCGTCGACAAAGATTGGAAGCACAGGCTCTGTACATAAGGATATCCTGACTCTGACCGATGAGCAGTGGGATGACCAAATAGCAGTGGATTTCACCGGGCCGTTCTATTGTATGCGTGCTGTGCTGAAGAACATGGTAGAGCGCCGATATGGGAAAATCATCACCATCGGCTCTCTGGCAGGGCAAACCGGCCGTGCCTTCCCCACAGCTGCGTACTGTGCATCCAAAGCAGGAATTGAAGGGCTTACCAGGTCAACAGCCTTATCAATGGCAAAGTATGGAATAAATATCAATGTGGTTAATCCTGGCCCGACTGAAACTGAAAGATTCGCTACTCTACCTGAAGAGGAGCAGCAAGCTATGTATGATGGTATCCCCTATAGGAGAGCTGGAAAGGGCAAAGCAGCAGGTGGCAAGCCACAGGATATAGCAAATGCGGTAGCCTTTTTAGCCTCGGATATTTCCAGGAGCATTA
>CAYVML010000050.1:0-8508 GCA_964452475.1 uncultured Dehalococcoidales bacterium | reverse complement strand
CGGGCTAATCCCCAACAATTCGCTTACTGCCTCTATGGTTTCATGCTGCAAAGGGCCTATTCCATAATATTCCCCTGCTCTTCTCTCTTCGGAGTTTCGGTACATCGAGGGGACCTCTATATCGAGGGAATCCGCAGCTACATTGTGCTGCTGGACTGTAACAGCAGTAACCCCTACTAAAAGCGCTACTACTACCAGGCTTGCTATAAAAAATTTCATTTTCTTATTCATCTTTCTCTCCTTATATTTTTCTAGAGGCTTTCCTTCTCTATGTCCAGAATAATAAAGTATAAATATGGAGAAAATATGAAGAAGCTGTGAGAATTTTATGTTATTTACGATTATTGTTCCCATGAGAAATCCTGCTGCCACGACAACATGTTATAATCAAGGGAGGCGTTAATAACACAATAGTTAAAAATAACTATTGTGGCGCTAAAGGCAGGATATCCAGGGTATTACATCATCTCTCGCTGGAGTTATTCCGCTAGAGGGTATCCTCAATACAGAAGGAGATATAAGATGAAGGAAATCGAACTGGCGCTCAGCAAACGTGAAATCCTGGGCAAGAAAGTTAAAATACTACGCCACCAGGGGACGACTCCAGTACATCTCTTTGGCCCAACCACCAAGTCAGCCGCACTGCAGGGAGATACTGAAATCCTGGAGAAAGTGCTGCAAGAGGAAAGCAAGGTAGCTCTCATCAACCTCAAGGTAGGCTCAGAAAAAAGAGCAAGGCACGTTGTAGTTCGTGAAATTCAGCGAAATCCTCTGACAGGTCAGTTATTGCACGTAGACTTCTATCAGGTAAAAATGAAGGAGAAGGTAAGGATGGAGGTGCCTGTGGTGTTGGTGGGAGAAGCCCCAGCAGTATAAATATCAGGCAATATGCTGGACCACGAGCTCAATACCCTCAACGTCGAGAGCCTTCCCTCCAAACTTCCTGCCCATATAGAAATAGACGTCAGTTCTCTCACACATGGAGGCCAGTCGATACGAATCAAGGACCTCCACCTAGAAGAAGGGGTTACTATCCTCAATCAGCCGGAACTGGTATTAGTGAGAGTTGCCACAGCGCGTGTACAGAAGGAAGGGCCTGTGGAAGAGGTTACAGTAGAAGAGCCTGCTGAAGCTGCTGCTCCGGTAGAAGAACCGAAACAATAACAGGAACCCGCTGGTCAGCTATCTATGGGCTATTTGCGCTAGACGAAACTAATGCTATCTCCAGCTTTCAATGCCAGGAAAATCCGGTGATATATCGTCTTCATCTGAGACTGGAGGCTTCTATACAGCTGGTAGGCCTTGCCCTTTTAGTTCTTTTTCCTGCGTCGCAGTGCTCGTATTATTCCCAGCAGGATATTCATCCTGGGCACTTTCTGTAAATAGCGTATGTAGTCTTCTCCCAGCCTTTCAATAAGACGCCGCTCCTCCTGGAGCGATATAAGGTAAACGCAGACGATGCCCGCTATGCCCATAAGCAAAGTGACCCAATGCTGGCCAAAGAAAATAACCACCACATACATTAACAACCAGCCCAGATACAACGGGTGTCGAACAACTGAGTAAATTCCCCTGTCAACTACTGTAACAGCATCAAACCATCCCTTACCCCCCTTAGTTCTGCTTCCTCCATAAATCATAAGCAAGGGGAGAATTATTAGAACGGCCCCAGCTATCCACACCACCCACCCCACATACCATAATGCACGTATTGCATTAGGCCTTGTTAAGTACCAGGATACTATCCATGCAATAACCAGTAATATGAAAGCAGCTATCCATACAAATATCCCTGTACGCCTGCCCCACTGTTTCATACTCACTACCTCCTCTTCCGAATGATATATCTATGTAGCTTTTTGCCCAAATTCAGACTGGCCCGTTGCTCTTCTGAGTTGCTAAATCCTATCACCTGATGGGCTTAGCTTCAAGATAATTATACTCGTTAATAAATCCAGCGACACTTTACTTTTTCTCGATGTTATCGAGAGGCTGTGGTTCTGTTATCATTATGATGAGAGTCAACGGCAGCTCTCTATTCTTTTATTCCGGTTCGCTGGTGAGCTAATAAATAAAAGGGCATAAAAGGAGGATAGAATGTTCGAAGTGATAGCTAAAGTAATCTCTCAAAAAGGCAGCTGCGAGGCTGGTCACAAAGTAGGAGATGAATTTATAATTGGACAAAGCACACCCTGCGGGTTGTGTTCATGGGCATTCTGTTCAGTCTTCCCGTTTGCGGGAGTGCTGCAGTTCGGTGCTTCCTTCCCCTGGGAAAAAGAGGCTGGCACCTCTATTGTTGCCTGCCCCGACCCGGCTAACCAGGTGATATTTGAACTAAGGAGAGGTCAAGCCTGCTGATTGGAGACCAGGGAAAAAACAGCAGAGATGCACCAGTATCTCGAGTCCTATTTGCTTACTTCCTTCATTGGGCCCCATTTAGCAAGATACTTCTCTCTGGCCTGTGGATTTACCATTACCCTGGGCCATTCAGCCCTCATAACACGAGCTATCTCTTCAGCGGGGCGGCGCCACCGCTCTGCCTCGGCTTCAGGAGAAAAGAAAGCTGAATGCCCGGTAATGATGACATTATCCATGGTCAATAGTGGATTATCAAGATCAGGTGGATCGGTGTCAAGAACATCCAGCGCAGCCATGGCAATCTTTCCTTCTTTAAGAGCATGGGTTAGCGCCTGCTCATCGATGAAGCCTCCGCGAGCACAATTGATAAGGCAGGCAGCAGGCTTCATCTCTGCAAATGTCCTGTCATTGAAGATGCGCCTAGTTGATACACTCAACGCCGCATGAATGGAGATGAAATCAGCCTCATTAAGCAAGCGCTTCCATTCCAGTAACTCAACACCCAGGTGATCAGCCATATCTGCCTGGATATACGGGTCAAAAGCGATAACCCTCATGCCAAAAGCCTTTGCCCTTATAGCTACCGCCCTGCCTATCCTGCCCAACCCCAGTAAACCAAGGGTCTGGCTGCTTAATCGAGTCAGTTTGGGCCAGACGGTATTCTTAATAAGCATATCGTCGGGAGTCAATCCCCAGCTACCATTCTTAACCATGGAATTCAACAGAACCACCCGGCGGGCACAGACCAGTAGCAGAGCCATGGTATGATCAGCCACTTCCTCAACACAGTAATCAGGAACATTGGCTACCAGGATGCCATGTTCAGTTGCCGTTTCGACATCTACGCAGTCGAACCCAACCTGTGTATTGGCAATCAGACGGCAGCGCTCCAGAGATTCAAGCACTCTGCGGGTAACAGGCAACAGGCTGGCCACGGTAATCAGAGCATCGGCATCCCTGGCAAAGTCGATGAACTCGTCCTCACTCTGGCACTGTTTTTTCACAAATTCGGCCCCCAGTTCACTGAATATTCGCGGGTACTTATCAGGCTCCCCTTTTATATCAAGTGGCATCGCTATCCTGAAACTCATCTTTTCTTCCTTCCTTATATATTAATGAAAAGCACCCTGCCAGCTATGCGTTATCCGTTTCCTGCTTCAACTCATATATTCTACCAGGTTTAGTAAACAGCAGCAGAAGCCTTACTTGTGAATAACCAAGATGAAGCATCCTGGATAGTGCTTTCCCATAAAGCGATAACTGCGACCGATACCGCTCAGCACTCTCAGGTAGAGACATCTCAGCAGGAATATCGTTGCTCTTGAAATCAAGGATAACGGCATTCTCTGGTCTTCCATCTGCTCTACGAGTGAGGACTACCCGGTCGAAAATGCCTGTCACCCAGTGGTCATCAATCACAATTTCAAAGTGTTTTTCGCGCCAGAGCTCTACATTACCCGGAGGTCGTGAGAGAGCCCGCCGTAACTCCTCAGAACCGAGTACCCGGCGAAACTGCCCGATGGCCTTTTGTCTGATCTGCGCCCCCGCAGTCGAGGTTTCTCCCCATCCCTGGATTAATTCTTCCTCGTCAGCTTCACCGGCCCAGGAAAGCCTGCTGAACAATTCATGAACAGCCGTGCCCAGCTTCATGCTATCACTGGTCACCGCGGAGAATAACAAACCAGCATTCCTTTCTGTTTCCTCCATCTCCGATGGCGATACACGGATAAGGCGCTTACGTAATGAAGGGTTATGCTTGAAAGCATCCGGCAGTTGTTTCTGCTCGACTTTTTTCAGGCCTACTTCTCTGGATACCTTTAAGTACCAGTCCCACTCGCCTGTCTCAAAAAGGCAGTTACACTGCTCTCCATTCAGTTCTATTTGATTTTTACTCTCCTTAACGGTGGCATCTCCTGCGAGCTGAGCCTTTAACAACCTAGCCGCTGTTACCATGCTAGAGCCCGGGCCAGGATAACTGGTCACCATATAAAGCCCCTGTCTGGCACGGGTCAGGGCTACATACAGTACACAGAGTGATTCAAAACATGATTTCTCATCGTATCTCTGCAATTCCCCTGCGAGTACAGGGTCATTCTGAGCGATAACTTTACGCGGCATCTTCAGCACCCAGGATCCATCGGTTAAGGAATCATCAGCCCTGATAAGGTCAGGATGGTCGCCTTTGGCGATGCTGGCACTCCTGCCTTCCTGCAAATCAGGGGTAATGACAATATCAAAGCCAAGTCCCTTGGATTGATGAATGGTCATAACACGAACGGCATTCTCCGCAGCAGGCTCACTCAGCATATAGTTATCGATGAATCGTATAAAGGAGTTACATTCACGACTTCCCTGCCCATCAAACTCGACAGCCGCATCCAGCAGCTCCTGCAACCGTTTTCGTCCGAATTCATCGAGTGGCTGTATTGACTCCAGTTGTTTTCCCCAGTGGCGAATGAATTTCTGGAAGCCCTTTCCCTGAAGCTCATCAAGCAGCTTCAGTGATAGTGCTGCTCTTTTTAAGTTCTTCTCCTGAAAATATCCGCCCAGTGGACTCATTTGTAAGTGACGCCAGGCAAGGGTATCGCCAGGATGTGCAGCGAACTTCACCAGGGACAACAGCAGTAGCACAACAGGGCTGTTTTTAATAGTTGCTTTTCCTTCATGGATAATATTCATACCGCTGCATTCCTGGCGCAGAAAGTCGACAATCTCCTTCCCCGCGTCATTACTGCGTACCAAAACTGCTACTGACAGCCCTCTCTCCAGTGGGTCAATCTCTTTCAGAATATCAGCAACGACACGGTGCCTATCGTTTTTCTCAGGCTTCTTTTTAGCTTCAGGGCACTCCGGTTCCAGTAGAACGGCATAGCCGGTTTCCGGCACTGCGCCCTTTGCACATTGATGTTCCTGCCAGAACTTTTGCCACTGCTCAATTGCAGTTGGCGGTAGTTCAGCTTCGGGAAGACTGCCAAACACTTTATTGATGGTATCAATAATTGGCTGGCAGGAGCGGAAGGACCTGCTTATCGGAATAAGTTCAATAGATGTGCTATATCGTTCCAGTATCTGGCTGAAGAGGCTAGCATTACCGCCACGCCAGCCATAAATCGCCTGCTTGACATCGCCAACATAGAAAAAGCTGCGTTGCCCGCTGGTATCCTGCAGTACTTCATCAATCAGGTTGCTGAGCACCTTCCACTGCAGGTCGCTGGTATCCTGGAACTCATCCAGCAGCCAGTGGTCAAGTTTGCTATCGAGTCGATAGTCGATATAAAGGCTCGCCTCCTCTCCCGGAGAACGACTCAGCCTGGCTCCACCGCTGGAGCGATTGGCCGCTGTCAGCAGGTACTGTGCATCGGTAAAACTGAGTTTGCCTCTTTGCCGTACCAATTCATCGTATATTGTTTCATACTGGTCCAGGACGCGGTAGATGCCCTGGGTCCTTTCCATTGACACCCCAAGCTCCGTTTTCATGACATGCCCCAGCAGTTCAAGCACAAGCCGGCACTGGACAGGGGAAAAATCACATTCTGTAGAGCCTATCTTGACACTGGCACTCCCGTTACGTAAAGCCTCAATCTCAGGGATAAGTTTTTCAAACAGGTACTCTATATCACATGTCCACCGTGAGTTACTATCAAAAACACTGACAGCGTCGATGAATGTTCGCCAGCGCTCGTGGGTTTTCTCAGGAAAGCTATCAAGCTGGCTCTCCAGTTCTCCCGCGGCTTCTATCCTGAAGACGTCGTCCAGCCAGGGTGAGCCATCAGTCCAGACCCTCTCTTTCCACCCCCAGGCTTCCTTTACCGGTATGGCTTGATAGTACCGTTGATATTCATCGATGAATTTATTGAGATTCCTTTCCAGTCCCTTCTCCTCCAACCCAAAGGTTGCCTGCTTGAACGCTTCTATGAAATCATACTCTGCCGCAGTGTCCACATAGCGAGTATTGAATATACTGCCCAGAACCTCTTGTCGAACGCTCTTCGCTATGGCTCCCTCGCCCTCCATCAACTGGAATCCAGCGGAGATGCCAAGCTCCATCGGGAAGCTGCTGAGTACCCCGACAGTAAAGCTATCCAGCGTACCGATATACAATCGGTGCAAATCGCTGAGAAACATCCTGAGCAGCCGTACAAAATCGTTTGTCCTAAATTCAGGCTTGCCGATTCGTGCAGCGGTCCGAAGTGCAACCTCTTCTTCAAGTGAGGCTTCACAGAGATATTTCACTATGGAGTCGAAAATCTCACCCGCTGCCTTCCGTGAAAAGGTAAAGGCAGCGATGCGGTCGGGAGTTACACCATGCGCCATAAGCTCTATGTAGCGATGGGTAAGCTGAAAGGTTTTTCCCGAGCCAGCGGATGCTGATATGGCCTTATGGCCGATACGGGTTGACATTATCTCTGCTCCCCTCGCGCTTTTTCCATAAACAGCTCGAAGTCCTCTACATCCACACATTCGGTTGTAGTCATTGGAAACAGCTTTTCGAAATCGTCATACTTCACCTTTCCAGCTGGCGGCCAGAACCTTCGCTCTTTTACATCTCTGATTATCCCCTCGGCACAAGCCCTGGCGGATTCCAGCAGTCCATCATTGAAATCGTCCCAGATACTCAGCGCCGTGTCGGTTACCGCCTTCGGCAGATTGAAATAGCCCAACTCCACCTTTTCAGGTAGCTCCCTGTTTCCAGCCATTAGTATATGATACAGAGGTAATTGAAGCTCCAGCCAACGCCTATCTCTACCATTGCAGTTGACAGTGCCGTAGCTGGCCACACCTGGAGCAGGAGCCCCCAGATGAACCTTCTGCGGGCTTTGAGCAGTATCACTGGTTTTATAGTCAAGGATACGTATAGCTCCTGTTTCTCTATTACGGTCTATACGATCGATTTGCCCATGCACGGGCAGTCCCCCAATTTCTGTTTCAAGCCACAGCTCTGACTCCTCAACCTCCCATCCCTGTTCCAACAATCCAACCTGGACATGGGCTGCCGCTCTCAGTCGTTGCCTGGCCGATGCGAGTTGAATCTCCACCTGCAACGGAGGCGATACCCCAAATCTCCCCCTTATCCAAACATCCGCCTGACTGTATAGATAGCTGACAAGCTCAGTCTCTTCATAGCAACGCCGCATTCTTGTATCCGCAGTCATATTATGAAGCACATCATGCATCATGGAGCCAAAATCGAGGGCATCCATTTCCATCTTCTCATCACCAAGTTCCTCCATACCAAGGATATACTTCAGATAGAAACGGAAGGGACAGGAGAGATAGTCCTTGAATTTTGTAGCTGACATCGTCTTCAGGGATAGTTTCTCGGGAGTGACGTCCGCAGGAGGACTTGCCTCAAGCAGGAAGCTGACTGCAGAAGGATAGTTCTCACGCTTTTCATCTGCTTCGCCGAAGAGTCGCCTGGCACGGGCTGGCAATTCCTCATCATCACACCTGAAGAGTAGCCGTGATGGTCGTAATGGGTCTCCGCTGGCGCTTGTCTTGCCAGCTATAAAACAGATTCTGCCACCTGTTCGCCTTGATTCGATTATTGCAGACATTAGATAAGCATTTTCGGCCAGACGGTCTGCATCGCTTCGCAGCTTTAATTGGCGTCGTAGTGTATCTGGCAGGAAAACATCACCCAGTCTCCCACCCGGCACAAACCCATCATTCATACCGGTGACTATCATAAAAGGAGCATCATTCCATAGCAGCTCAAGCCAGCCTTCAAGATCAACCACTGCCCCTTTACGCTCATGGAAGTACTGTTGCTGGCTCAGGTCATACATCAGCAATGACAGCAGAGATTGCCCGTCCATTCCAAGCGCCCTGATGACATCACTGGAGAATTCACGGAGCACATCGCTTACTTTGTTCGCTGCCGCGATGAACTCGCCATCATCAGGCTCATTGGTTTTAAGAATCCGTACTTCATACAGAGATTGCAGCATGGAGCATAATGCTTCGGCTATTTCAGTATCTTTAAGGGCTTTGATCCGTTCATTAATAAAAGACACTGCTTTTTCAAGAAGCTTGTATTTTGGCTGATTTTTATTGAGGCTCAGTCTGTCAGGTAAGAAATGGACGACTATCTCCCCCCAATCCATAGACAGATAGTAGTTCTGAAATTTATCGAGCTCCTCAAGCAATTTG
>CAYVML010000049.1:0-8571 GCA_964452475.1 uncultured Dehalococcoidales bacterium | reverse complement strand
CAGTATGTGCGGTTACCAGGAAATGATGACTGACCCGTCGTATGCCGGTCAGATATTGACGCTGACCTATCCTCTCATTGGCAATTATGGTATTAACAAGGCTGACTTTGAGTCAGGGAAAATACAGGTGAGGGGCCTTGCCATCCGGGAACAGTGCCTGACACCCAGCAGCTATCGGCAAGGGATAAGCGAGCTAGACAGCTTTCTAAAGAACAGCAATATAGTCGGTATTGCAGGTATAGACACTCGTGCGCTGACCCGTACCCTGCGCCGTACCGGGGTGATGATGGGTATTATCAGTACACAAATCAGCCACGAGGAGGCAATGGATAAAATAAGGGATGTTCCGTTATATGGTGATATTGATTTTGTAAAAGAAGTTAGCGTCAGGGAGTCATATCAGTGGCAGTCAGCGGAGAAAAAGGCGCTATACCACATCGTGGTTATCGATTGCGGACTGAAATATAACATATTACGGTTACTATCAAAACTGGGTTGTTTCTGTACAGTTGTTCCCTTCACTACCGGAGCGGAGGAAATACTGGATTTAAATCCGGATGGGATTCTGCTGTCACCTGGACCAGGAGATCCATCACATCTTGCTTTCGTTGAAGAAACAGTTCGTAAGTTGATGGGCAGGAAGCCAATAATGGGGATATGCTTGGGACTGCAGGTTATCGCCCGTGCTCTTGGAGCAGAGACATTCAAGCTAAAGTTCGGTCACCGCGGCGGCAACCATCCAGTTAGGGATTTGGGTACCGGAAAGATCTATATAACCGCACAAAACCATGGTTATGCTGTTGATGCCAATAGCCTGAAGGGAGGATTGGAGATAAGCCATGTAAACGTTAACGACGGAACGGTGGAAGGCTTACTCCATCGCGAACTGCGAATTCTGGCTATACAGTACCATTCCGAGGGCTCTCCCGGCCCACAGGACAATGAATATCTTTTTAAGAAATTTTTAGAGATTGTCAAGAGCAAAGGGTAGGAAAAAATAAGAGGGCAATGAGATTGACTGAAATTTCGAAGGTTCTGGTTATCGGTTCAGGACCGATTATCATCGGGCAGGCAGCCGAATTTGATTATGCAGGCACACAGGCCTGTAAAGCACTGCGCGAGGAAGGTATACGCACAGTGTTGGTAAACTCAAACCCGGCGACTATTATGACGGACGAGGGCATTGCTGATACTGTCTATATCGAACCTCTTACACTGGAGTTTTTAACCCGGATAATCGAACGAGAACGGCCTGATGGCTTACTGCCCACACTTGGCGGACAGACAGGGCTGAATTTGGCAGTAGAGCTGGCTGATGCCGGCGTGCTGGACCGCTTTAATGTACGAATGCTGGGTACCCCGCTGGATACCATAAAGCAGGCAGAGGAGAGGTCCCTATTTAAGCAACTGATGATGGATATGGGAGAACCAGTGCCAGAAAGCGTCACAGTTCATTCGGTAGACGAGGCAAAACTTTTTGCTGTGGATACCGGTTTCCCTTTGATAGTCAGGCCTTCGTTCACATTGGGAGGGACGGGTGGTGGCATGGTTTATACAATGGCGGAATTTGAGCATATCACGATGCAGGGGCTTGATTCCAGTTTTAGTCATCAAGTATTAATAGAAAAATGTCTGTTAGGCTGGAAAGAAATTGAATACGAAGTAATGCGTGACGGTGCTGATAACTGCATCACCATTTGCAACATGGAAAACATAGACCCTATGGGAGTGCACACGGGTGACAGCATCGTAGTTGCCCCCAGCCAGACACTAACCGATAAAGAATACCAGATGCTGAGATCAGCCAGTTTGAGAATCATCAGGACATTGGGCATCGAAGGTGGTTGTAATATCCAATTTGCATTGAGGCCGGGACGCCTAATTGCTGAAAAGTGGGCAGTAGATCAGTTGAATAGCCAAACCAGCCGGTACTATGTTATAGAGGTAAATCCGAGGGTAAGTCGTAGCTCAGCACTGGCTAGCAAGGCTACCGGTTATCCCATTGCAAGGGTGGCTGCCAAAATAGCGATTGGCCGCAGAATGGATGAAATTCCCAATATGGTTACTGGTAAGACTATGGCAGCATTCGAACCTGCATTGGATTACTGCGTGGTTAAGATTCCCCGCTGGCCATTTGATAAATTTGCCTCGGGAGACCGTACCCTGGGTAGTCAGATGAAGGCTACTGGAGAAGTTATGGCAATTGGTCGCTGTTTTGAAGCTGCATTACAGAAGGCAGTTCGATCCCTGGAGTTCGGCAATAAACCGCTGCAATGGGAGGATGCTGAATGGCCAAAGGATGGGAACTTAGCTGAATACCCGCTCTATGCTAATGACCTCAGGCTTTGGGCTGTCATGGCTGCCCTTAGAAAGGGGATGGACTGCACAAAACTAGCATGGCAAACAGGTATCGATCCATGGTTCTTACATAAATTCACGAACATTATCAGGATGGAGCAACACCTTCAGTCAAAGCAATTAGATCAAGAATTACTTAAGGAAGCCAAGCGCCTGGGATTCTCTGACGAGAGTATTGGAACGCTGACTGACAGGTTGGCAGAGCAGATACGCCAGCTCCGAATTGGCTGGAATATAAGGCCGGTATATAAAATGGTAGACACATGTGCTGCTGAATTTGAGGCGGAAACAGCGTACTTTTACAGTACTTATGAGCAGGAAAACGAGGCTGAGCCATTACCAGGGAAGAAGGCTGTGGTTATTGGCAGCGGACCTATACGAATTGGTCAGGGCATAGAATTTGATTATTGCAGCGTTCATTCTGCCTGGGCACTTCAGGAAGATGGTTACAAAAGTATCATGATTAATTCCAATCCTGAAACGGTTTCCACGGATTTCGACATGAGCGACCGCCTATATTTTGAAGCCCTGGATGAGGAAGGGTTGAGAGACGTGCTGGAAAATGAGGGATCTCCGCAACCGCCTGCTTCTATTGTCCAGTTTGGTGGGCAAACGGCAGTAAACCTTACAGAGCCATTATCCAGTTGTGGCCTGAAAATACTGGGTTCTACTACTGAATCGATAGATATAGCAGAAGACCGATATAACTTTGAAGAGTTTCTAAGAAAACTGGATATCCCTCACCCTCCTGGCTCCGCGGTAACCACTCTGAGTGAAGGGGTTGATACAGCTAATCACCTTGGTTATCCAGTGCTGGTTCGCCCCAGTTACGTATTGGGTGGCAGGGCAATGGAGATTATCAACGGGGAGCAAGAGCTAATTCGCTATTTGTCCCTGGCACTGGGTGGGGACAATAAATATCCTATACTCATTGATAAGTACTTCGAGGGCAAGGAGGTCGAGGTTGATGCGGTGTGTGATGGTACGGATGTACTCATTCCCGGTGTGATGGAACATATCGAGCGTGCTGGCGTGCACAGCGGTGATTCTATCGCCATCTATCCTGGGCTGAACCTCACAGTGAACGAGGTGGACACTATCGTCGATTACACAACCAGGATAGGACAGGCACTACAGGTTAAAGGCTTGATGAACATCCAGATGGTGATTATACCAGGCCAGCGTTTCAGTCCCTCAACTGTGTATCTGCTCGAGGTAAACCCTCGAGCCAGCCGGACTATCCCCTTTATATCCAAGGTAACCAGAATCCCCATGGTACAAATAGCTACCAACGTTATGCTTGGTATCAGCCTTAAAGAACAGGGATATGACTCCGGGCTATGGAAGCGTCAGAAACTAGTTGCTGTTAAAGCACCTGTATTTTCCATGTCCAAGCTTATGGGCGTTGATACCTATCTTGGCCCCGAGATGAAGTCGACGGGTGAAGTAATGGGCATTGATTATACTTTTGAAGCTGCTCTAGCAAAGGCGCTGATAGCTTCCGGGTTGATGCTCCCCAAAAAGGGCAATCTGCTATTTAGTATTGCTGATAAGGACAAAAGCGAAGCTCTGCCAATAATCAGGGGATTATACGAATTAGGGTATGAGCTATATGCTACAGAAGGCACTGCTAGACTAATTGAGCGCAATAATATGACAGTTAGCATGATAGGTAAAAAAATAGGTGAAGGGCATCCGAACGTAGTTGATCTTATTAACAGTGGTGCTATAAACGGGTTGATTAATACTGTCACAGGAGGACGTGTTGTTTTACAGGATGGTTTTCAAATTCGGCGTGTAGCTACGGAGAAGCAAATTCCCTGCTTCACTTCATTAGATACAATAAGGGTAGTCTGGAAAGCATTGGCTAGTAGTGGCCAGATATTCAATGTTAAGCCATTATCTGAGTACACCCTAAATTCTGGTTAATAGGAGCGTCGTATATTACAGTTCCTCAAATCTAATCAGGTCTTTGTACTCCACAACAGTGCTCATGGCGCGATTTTCAACATTAATACCAGCTTCTACAACGGCTGCCACCGGATTCAAGCCGCCTATTAGAACTATCCCGAATCGATTTAACTCCACAGGGACCTGGCACACTGGTTCACTGGTATTCCCCATCATCAATAGGCCCCCCATTCCAGCCTCTTTTAGCTTGGCTATCACCTCCTCAACAATCGGCCGACATAGAGCAGGTATCTCACGAAAATTAGCAAGTATTGTGCCTTCACCTTTGCTGGCTGTCTCTGTCACGGAGGTCATCCCAGCTTTAATAAACACTTCTGAAGGGTCAAGGGAGGAACCAGCATAGTGTATTAGCTCTACAAAGCGGAGAGGCTGTCTGTTGCTAATCTGAATCAGCCCACCAAACCTTGATTCAATGGGAACTCCCGCCTTAAGCAAGGTCCCATTAATGACAATGCTACAAACCGTAGCCAGTCCCACTCTGCCCTCAGGAACAATCAATTCACCTAATTTTTCACCTTCCTTGGCTATGGCCACCAGGTGACTAGCACAAAGCTCATTTTCATAAACAGGCTTCATTATCTGGACCGACTTACTGAATTGTTCCTTCGAGAAGAAAGAGATATTAACAGGAACATAGCCAGTACGATTTTTCAGATTAAAATTGGTGCGGAATGCAAGCAACTCAATCTTTGTTATAGCAAACCCAACCTTATCCTTAACTAAAGCGTTTCTTACCTCCTTCATTCCCTGTTCAGTGAGCACCCGCCCATCTCGCCGCCCCAGAAGCAGAGTTAAGCCACGCTCATCCATCAGTTTTAGATGATAACGGACAGCCCTTTCCCCTAGTTCAATCCCATGGCCTTTCAATCGACGAGCGATAACACGGGCCCCCATCGCCTCATTAGAATCGCTTAAGACCTTTAAAATTGTTAGTACTTTTCTCTCTACATCTTGCGTTTCAAAACCCATGTCAAACCCTCCAAATCACTTCCCTGGTAATGTTAGAGGAAATCATCTTCCACAGTCCAGGACACAACCTGTATAAGGTTACCAGAAAAGGCATATTTAGGCTATTCGAATATATCTTCGGGGGGAAATTAGCCTGCGGAAAATAACAGGGAAGGCAGATACCTTCCCTGTTAAATTAATCCTCTAGCTATTAGTGCGCAAACCTAAATCCGCCCACGCAGCTTCATCGCCTCCACCACACGACTGACAGCCAGCACATAGGCTGCCTGACGCATATTTATCTTATATTCACGACTGGTATCGAGCACGGAATGATATGCAAGTGTAATCTTCCTATCTAACTGCTGGCGAACATCTTCTTCTTCCCAGGAATACATGTAGAAGTTCTGAACCATCTCGAAGTATGAGACTGTTACGCCCCCCGCATTACATAAGAAATCTGGTATCACATGAACACCATTGCTATCGAGAATAGCATCAGCTTCCGGAGTGGTTGGACCATTAGCCAGTTCGGCAATAATTTTGGCTTTTATTCTCGGAGCATTCTCTCCGGTAATCACATTCTCTACCGCTGAAGGGATTAATACATCAACATCAAGTTCCAAGAGTTCCTCGTTGGAAATGCGCTCTACCCCTCGTAAATTTCCCACCGTAGATGTCTCATTCTTGCACTTTTTAGCCGTTTCAGGATCAATCCCTGCCTTAGAAAACACAGCACCTTTACTATCACTTATGGCTACTAACTTGGCTCCAAAGAGTTCTTTGTTCAACACCGCAGCATAATACCCTGCATTTCCATACCCCTGTATAGCAACCGTGGCTTTAGACATGTCTATACCCAGCACCTTTGCAGCTTCACGGATAGTATACATGCCACCACGAGCAGTAGCATCACCCCGTCCTTTTGATCCCCCCATGGAAACCGGCTTGCCGGTAATCACGCCAAACTGCTGTTTACCTGCAAGGGTAGAATACTCATCCATCATCCACACCATAATTTGCGGAGTGGTATAGACATCAGGAGCAGGTACATCTATCTCTGGGCCAATAAATCCAAATACGGCCCGCGCATATGCCCTACTCAGGCGTTCCAGTTCTCCTGCAGACATTTCTTTGGGATTACAAATGATGCCACCTTTCGCTCCTCCCAACGGTAAATCGAGCAGGGAGCATTTCCACGTCATCCAGGCAGATAATGCTCGAATTGTATCGATCGTTTCATCAGGATGGAACCTGATGCCACCTTTGGTAACTCCCCTTGCATCATTATACTGGACCCGAAAGCCCTGAAATACTTTTAGAGAACCATCATCCATGCGGATGGGTAACGAAACATGGAGTTCCCGGGCCGGGCTCTTGAGAATTGCTGCTACATCAGGGTCTAGGTTAAGGGTCTTGGCACAACTATCCAACTGTATTTTTGATATCTCAAACGGATTCAACTTTGCCATTTCTATTTAACTCCTTTAAATTTATTTTCTATCCAATCAGGAAGTGGCAGTACCTTCCGCCTGTCTCCAGCCCATAGGAAAAGCCTCACTAGATCTCTTTACTGTATTGTATAAATTATATTAACTCCACAAATTATTTCTCCGGCAAGGCTAGAGGAAACTGTTTTCCTACTATACTTGATTCACAAAAGCCTGTCAATCTCCGGTTCACCATTTTTTTAGCTACAGCACAAAGTTAATTGACACTATATATGATCCGCTCCTGAAGGCAACAACATAACCAGGAAAATTGCCGCAACTGCGAAGGCATTAAAAATGAACCAGACATTTTGATAGCTACCCCAACTATCAAATGCCCATCCTGCAAGTAAAGGACCGACAACTGTTCCAAGCGCACCAGTGCCCATCATCATGCCAAAAACAGTGCCGAATTTGCTTCTACCAAATAACTCTCTTACTATCCCAGGCCTTAAACCAACACCACCACCAAACCCAAGACCAAACAGGGCTATATAGGGCACGAGCAGCCAGCTTCCCTGAGTGGCAGCTAATTCAAAACAGGACAGACCCAGTAGCATCATTGTCAATACAACAGCAAGTAGCTTTCTCCTATCAACTTTATCCCCCAGCCAGCCAAATAAAAACCGGCCACCAGCGCTGACCACCGGCACGCCAGTTGCCACCAGGCTGGCCTGGGACCTGCTGATACCTATACTGCTTAGATATGGCATAACATGAGTGACTGCGGCGCTAAGCATTATCGTCAGACACATAAATGCCAGTGATAGTTGCCAGAAAGAGCGAGCCCTGAGAACCTGCCTGATGCTGATGCTCATTTCAGGGACATCCGATGAGGTCGAGGCCTGATTAGCCTGTTCATCTTCTTCTTTTAGTTTCTCCCCATCAGGTAAATAGCCATACTGTTCTGGCTTATGCCGAAATAAAAATGATAACGGCAGCACAATAATAAGCGCTCCCACTGCAAGCGAATTTACTGCCATTCGCCATCCCCAGGATTCAACAAGCCAGACAATCACTGGAATTAATAGTCCTCCAAAGCCAAAACCACATATTGCAATACCACTTGCTACTCCTATTTTCTTACGAAACCAATTAGCTACTGCGGTCATCAACACGGTCATCGTGCAGGAACTCAACCCAACGGCTATCAGCACAAAGGCTCCATAGAACATGGCGAGTGAGTTCACATGGCTAAGAAGCGACAAGCCAAGGAAGAGCGCCAGAGATCCCATAGCTATCAGTCTACGCGGCCCCCAGCGATCGACCAGGATACCAATTAAGGGTGCCAGTAGCCCAGATTCCAGCCCGCGAAGTGAAGAGGCAAAGGAGACCTGGGCATAACTCCAGCCCATTTCATTAGCTATTGGTTCAAAGATAGCGGTGAACCCATAGAAGATAGCTCCAGCTACATACAAAGCAATAGGGAAAGAGGCAGCAACAAGCCACCATCCGTAAAATATCTTATGGGATTTGAAGCTACTGGACATTGCTCAGCATATGCATATATATTATCAATACCGATTAGATTGTATTCTGAAAAACAGATTTGTTCTCCGATTGAAGACCCATAATAACAATAAATACTAACACCTGCCTTATGTCATAAACAAATTATGCGTTTTAAGACAATTTTGTTCATGTAAACAAGAGCAGGGGAAGATTATCTCAGCTTCCCCTGCTCTTAATTGTTAGCACTTCACTGGCAGTACACAGGTATCACGCAGCTTCAACAACATACTGCTTCAGCTGTTCCGGTAACATACTCATATCATTAGTAATTGCAGTAATTACTGTGGGATGA
>CAYVML010000048.1:0-8617 GCA_964452475.1 uncultured Dehalococcoidales bacterium | reverse complement strand
CTATCACGCTCAATAATTACAGTAAAATCTTTCCACATAATACGCCTCTTTTAGCTGTTACCTTAACAAGTATATCACATGGTATATTACGATACCCTTCACCATACACAATTGCATTTAATCTTTCTATAATCCATCCCTAGCTTTGCCCACATTGCCACGGTTTCCTTCCACGGCATCATAGACGCGAGTTAGTATAGCTTTTATTTCATCATTAACTTGGTCGGGCTTCATTTCGTTAATAACTTTGTTTGCCAACAGCCTTTTCCACCAATACCTCTTTCGACCTTTATCTAGGAGGTAATCAAGCTTACTAACTGTCTTCCCAACCTCTATCTCGTCAGGGATTTGATCGCTTTTCCCCTTTTTCTCAGCATAGCCCCGAGCAAATTGTAATACGATGTCACGAGGATAGTAATCCTCAAGGTCGCCTTCTTTTAAACCAATGATATTCTCGTCAGGGACTATTCCTTTGGCAGCCTCTCTTAACTTATGCTCAGCATTCTTATCGCATAAGCCATACCTCTTGAAGGAAGTTTGTTGCACTACCTCCGACTCCAAATATTTCTTAATGTTGCCTGCCCCTTAAGCATCAATCACTAAGATGTGAGCTCGTTCAAAAGGTTTTTCTATCTTCCTTGCCCAGTTTGTAAAGACATCTTTATCCGTAGCTCCCTCCACGACTAAAACCCCATTTGCCAGGAGAAGATCGGAGGGCCTAATACCTAACTCACAGAACAAAGTCGACAAGTTGTCAGTGTTTAGAGTATCAATCAGGGAATATTTCTGGCCTGACTCGCTATCTTTATTGATGTAAACATAGAAAATGTTTCCTCCTATATCTAGAAATTCATCAATAAACACATTGGAGTGGGTAGCAATTAAGTACTGGTGTTTGAAAGTGTCTTGGTTGTCAGCCAGAAAACGCAGCAATTTCCTCTGTAAATCAGGGTGAAAATGAACCTCTGGCTCTTCTATTAAAACTACCTTATTAGAACCGTGACGCACAATTTTAGTAGCCATAGCAAGCATTTGCTCGACACCAGAGCCATAGTGGCTCAGGGGTAATATTAACCCCCCTATCTTGATCTCTATATCGCGTTTTCCGCCTTGCCGTGAAGGAAAATTTATCAGAATGGCTCCATCACCAGCAAAAATGAGCTCCTTTATAAAGTCCTGCACTCGTGAGAATACTGTGAGTTCCTCTTGTCTGCCATCACGTAGCCTCTCCAGTGAGTTGATAGTCTCGTCGCCTAGTTCAATCTTACGAACGGCGACAATATGCACACATAATTCCTTGACAACCTCATCGTAAAGCTTCCCTAGAAATTCTCTGAGGCTATTTTCTATGAGTGGGTAGTGCCTGCTCCAAAGCTCATCATTACAAGGACCTATGATCTTATAAATAGTCTCGTCTTTGAAACCATCTTCCACCAGAGCTAGAATTTTCCTATTATCTCTGTCGAACAGGGTAGGTTCTTTACTATATGCAGGGTAGTCATTGGGTATTTTCACCTTTGTGAGACTGGTATAGAAGTGTCCCTCTCTATGCTCGATAAATCCGCTTATTTTGATAATCTTAGGATAGCAATTCTTACGTTGAAACATGAATAAAACAGGGGGATTCGTATTCCTTTCATCGTGACCATCAATCATATCAACTAAAACTTGGTCAGTCTTTTCGAGTTCCAAGGAGAAGAAGAACAGTATCTTCCTGGTTAAATCCTGGCTGAAAAACCAATCCTTGAAGTAGGAAGAATAGCCATGGAAGACGATTGGGAAATTAGATAAGTTGCCATCATTTCTTATAGAGAATAATATCAGCTCAACGAGTCTAAGAGCTTTAGAACGTTGGATTTTCCAGCGTTGTTGGCTCCTATGAACAAGTTGAAATCTCCCAACTGAAGGCCATCCTCGTTATTTAAGCCCTTTTTACCAAAACTCAGACAATTCTTAACTGATAATTCTCTAATCTTCACTTCAAATATCTACTCCATCGCTTTCACTTAGCTTCTAATAGTATTTTTACCAGATCGTCTATTTGAGCAAGCTCCTCTTTAAGCTCGGCTTTTATTAGTCTGCGGGTGTGGCCGATGCTGCGGGATTTTGCGTGTTGTGGGAGCAGTTGCTCCACCTTTTGGGTGCATCGCTCGCCAAGTTGGGAGAGTGTCTTGTGATTTTCATCGGATGAATTGTATTTAGGGATAAGAATTTCTAAAACTTTTTTGCAAATATCTCTGGGACCCCACAAACCTTGGCTCTGCATAGGTTTCAAGAGTTCATCCACAGTGGGTGAGTTAAGAACAGTGGCCAAATAGTAGGCCTCCTCCTTGTTATCAGTATCATAATAAAAAGACTTGTAATCAGCCACAAAAGCCTGTGCCTCAATTGTTTGCCCTTCTATCTTAATACTGGTGGGCTTACCCTCCACCACGCAACTACAAAGATAGGTAGCCGACATGGGGTAGATAACTTTATATTTTGCTAAGCGATTCTGGCCTGTGATTCCCTTGATGCGGTCGAGCCTTTGATAAATGTCCATCTTCTCTGCCTTCTCTCCTCTCCGCTCTTCCCACTCAGACTGAGCCTTTTCCAACCAGTTTGCCAGGTTAAGAAAGCCCTGGATGCGGGCTTCATTACTACTCAAAATCTTGAAATGCTTTCCTGAGGGCAGAAGGGGTAAGACCACCAATCTAAAATCCAAATGACCGAAGGGGACAATGTCTGTTGAAAGCAAAGTGGCATAGAGGAAATCCTTGTCGATGTTTCCTTCAAGTCTTAAGCCCTTGTAAGCTGGCTTAGCTTCCTTTTGAGCTCTTTCTGCTGTCTGAACATAAGGTGTGGTGGGGTCAAAGCCGAACATGGGATGAGATTTTATTTCCACGAACCACAAAGAGCGAGGAACGATAGTCGCACCTTCCTTAAAATAGGGCTGATAGAAGCTTCTCAAACCCACGGTGGGCTTCCTCTTCGAAGTGCTCAGGAAACTCCGCTTTCCTATCTGGGTGACAAAGAGTTCCTCCGGAGTAACTGTGAGAGCCTGCTTTGCCTCCGTCAGAGAGGAATTCTTTCGTTTTAGCTTTCCAAAGAAGCTCTGGCATTTTATAGAGCGTCCTGTTTTAATTCTCCTTTTGCCGAAGAACACACAGGCGGGCACATTAAATAGTGGCGCTACCTTTTCTAAATCCCAGACTTCCTCGAAACCAAGGTCAAGGGAGAAATACGAGCGACGGAAGTTATAATGCTGGTCGGCAGAAAATACGCTTCTAGGAAGGACAAAACCGATAGTTCCTCTTTCCTTAAGGTAAAGGTCAGCAGCTCTAAGGAAGAACAATGTTGCCAGTTCCATGTGAGTTATTAGTTCGCCTCTGCCGGAGAGAAGCCTGTATTCCTCTATAATTTGCCGCTTGAGAAATTTCTGGTATTCACCCTTCTCCACATAACGGTAAGAGAGCCACGGTGGATTGCCCAGAACCACATCGAATTTCCCTTTGAGGAATAGAGGTTTATACAGATTTTTAAGAATGAAAGCCCAGATGGTGTCTCGCCTTTCTTCTATTAGCTCTTTCATCGTCTTGGCGAGATTGTAGAGGGCGAGGGAAAGAGTTTTATCAGCAGCTATTCTGGGAGATGCTTTCCCCAGGAAGTTAAGAAATGTTTTCTCGTCTCCCCCTTCTCTGCCAGCGAAATTCCGAGCAAAGTCCTTTGATCCCTCGATAGCTTCATCGTAAAGTTGGGAGTTATGGGTAAGGAGTTCGGGGATTAGGACTCGCTTCCCATCGATTTCCATCTTGAACCCAGGGAAGGGCATGTCCATGTCCATCTGCCCCTCCATCCGGGGAAGCCTGATAGAATCGGCAAGATAAACGGGAAGCGAGACAGGCTTTCTTCTCTTCCTAAGTAGATCGCCTAAGGCAAGCAGGTAATTCGTTTTGGAGATGATTACCGCCAGGGGGTGAATATCTATGCCCGCTACATTTTCAAGAATATGTTCCAATGTATCCCTGGAATTTCCTAGTTGATCTCTCTTGTGCTTTATAGTCATATAAAGGAAAGTCCCCGAGCCACAGGCGGGGTCGAGAACAGAGTACCGGGGATTCTCATCCAAGGTCTTTTCTACCATACGGTGAGCAAGCCAATCTGGGGTGTAGTATTCCCCCAGGTCGTGGCGTGCTTCAGGGTCAACAAGTTGTTGGTAGAGTGCCTTGAGAACATCCTCGGAGAGCTCCTTCAAATTATATCTCAGGAGCAGACTCAGGAGCTTTTTAGAAATATCAAGTCCGATAGCCTCTGAATCCTGCCGTGCTAGCCAGGAGAAGAAGTCCTCTTCCAGGAAATTGGCGATGCGCTGGCCCCGGAAGAACTCTCCGTTCAATATACTGGATATTTCCTCACTTGAGGGAATTAGACTTTTTTCGGTAAGTCGCGCCCAGGCAATCAACTTGGCCAGCGTCGCCAGATAAGTATGCCTGAGGAAAAGGTCTTTGCTTCCGATGACGCTACCGTAGGTAACACGGAGATACCTCTCCCAGTTCTCGTAGATGACCAGAAAGTCACTTCTATCTTCGACTTGTTCTAGGGCGTCTTTCAGCAGTCGAAAGGAAAAGAGAAAAGCAGGACTTCGCATGCCGAAGTCTCGTTCAATCTCCTCAGTTCGAGGTGGAAGGATTCTTTCCCTGAGGAAATACCTATCCAGCCAGAAATATGCCTGGTATGGGTCTGGAGTTGGTAACCTGAGATCGTCAACCTTATCCAGCAGGATGTCTTCTGGGAGCAAGGGCTCGGTCAAAGGCTTTTCGGTACTGGGAGAGAATACCTGGAAGTTTATCCCATCTGCTGCCATGCACAGGTAGTTTACCTTTCGCTCCTCTTCCTCACACCACAAACAGGCAATATATCTCTTAAGCTGATCTTTGGCTTCCGGCAGCGTCTTATTCAAATCTTTCTCGAACTCAATCACCAAATTTCCATAAAGATTGTCTACTTTGCCTCTTAACACGATATCCTTTTTCCTGCTCTTCACATATTTTTCGACGCCGTGGAGGTAATCCTCAACAAATTTTGTGTTTACAACTCCGAATATGTCATTGAGAAGTAGAAGGAATCTCTGAGTTTTGGCTGATTCCGAGCCCAGGAGGGAAATCTGTTCAACATAATTCTGGATATTCGCTGATTTCTGGACATCAAACAGGTCAGAAAAGCGAGATGGTTTTTCAGGGATTTTAAGTGGTTCTCTTTTTCTCACTTAAGTTCTCCATGAATAACTCGCCGGGCTATTTCGAAGGAAGCGGCAATACGGATGATTTTGACATCAGCGATGCCCTTTATGTCCAAGAGCTTTTCCAGGGGCTGGTTTGCCATTCCCTTGAAGCCGCCGAACTTATGCAGAATCTCCTCAGCAATTTCCTCCGCTGGCTTGCCAGGGATGCCAGGAGCAATGAGGATAGAAAGGAGCTCAACATCGGTTAGAGTTTCTGCCCCCAGTTCCCGAAGCTTCCCTCCGGGGTGCTGCCACCTTGAGTTATTATTGCTCATTCTTCAGTTTCCAATATTAGAATATCAATTCATCAATGATCAATAAGTCATTACTGAGAGTTTTCTTCCTTAGAGCACTTACTTCCATAATAGAAAATCCTATGAGGCGCCTCTCCCTTTCTATTTTACACATTACCCAGCCAAACTTTGTCCCTTGAAAACAATCTTCATGGCCATACCAAACTTATCCCTTTTCTATAAAGTTCCTCTTTTTTTAACCATACTAAGAAAATGCGCCTCGATAAAAAAGCATTATCTTCCTGCAGGTATTTTATCACTACAATATGCACTTCTCATACAGTCTATCCCAATTCTCTATTTACACAAAACAGTGTAGACCCAAGCAGTACAGATGCTTGCTTTAATCCCTGGCACGTAGTATATTCTCTAAGTCATTAGTACGTTGCGAAAGGAGTTATCAGATGCCTCCGTATGTCTTTTATAAAAAACAATTTATGCCTTTAGAGGAAGCCAAAATGGGAGTTCTAACCCATGCCCTGCATTATGGTACTGCCTGCTTCGAAGGTATTCGTGGCAACTGGGACAGCGAGAAAAACAGACTCTGCATCTTCCGTATTCAGGACCATTACAAGCGTATGCTTAACGGCTGCCGCCTGCTGAAAACTAAGCTGCCTTATTCCCTCGATGAGTTATGTCAGTTGACCATAGAGTTACTTAACAGGGGTGGTTTCCACGAAGATGTATATATCCGTCCCCTTGCATACAAGAGCTCTCAGGCTATAGGAGTCCGTCTTCACGGGCTGGAAGATGATTTACTCATCATCGTAACTACCCTGGGCTCTTATCTGGGGAAAGACAGGGTACGTTGCTGTACATCGTCATGGCGACGGGTGGACGATACCATGATTCCTGCTCGAGGTAAGATAAGCGGTATATATGTAAACAGCGCTCTGGCTAAAACAGAAGCAGAGGAAAATGGCTTCGATGAGGCCATACTACTCACTCATGATGGACATGTTTCTGAAGGAAGCGGCGAGAATATCTTCGCTGTTATTGATGGCAGGCTGGTAACACCGCCTTCGTCTGACAATATACTTATTGGTATAACCAGAAATACGGTCATAGAACTGGCGAAGAATGAGCTGGGAATAGATACCGTAGAGCGAAGCATCGACAGGAGCGAATTATATCTCGCTGATGAATGTTTTTTCAGTGGCACTGCAGCCCATATCGCTCCTATCATAGAAATCGATAACCGGGTTATTGGCAATGGAGATATTGGTAAGATTACCAATAAATTGCAGGAGGCATACAAACCAGTAATAACCGGCAGCAATCCCAGGTATGCCAGCTGGTATACCTTTGTTTCTCCTTGAAGTCGCTGCCACGCCAGACACCATAATACAAGGAGCCCTCCCGCCAGATATACATCAGTTGAATGCGGACTGTTTTCAGCTATCTATCAACCGTCAATTCGCAGTAACTGGCTGGCAATTTTCAGCGCAGCAGCGATGCTACTTATATTGCACTACTGATATACTTTAAACTAAGCAGATAGTAAAAATGGAGCCTGGCAAGAAGAGATGATTACCATTATTGACTATGGTGCCGGAAATTTACACAGCGTAACTAACGCTATTAAAAGATTGGGGTACGAGGCAAAGGTAAGTAGCGATCCCAGCGAAGTAATCAAAGCTAAAGCAGTTATCCTACCGGGTGTTGGCGCCGCTGCAGACACCATGGCAAACCTGGAAGAGAAAGGCTTACTTGACCCACTTCGCCAGATCATCGCTGCAGATCTTCCTTTCTTTGGTATCTGTCTGGGGCTTCAGGTATTGCTTACTAAAACCGAGGAAGGAGGGGGGCACAAATGTCTTGATATTATCCCAGGAATAGTGCGGAGACTGCCCCCAGGAGTGAAGAGCCCTCACATGGGATGGAATCAGGTGAGGCAGCTCAAAGTTCATCCTATTTTCGATGGAATACCAGACAAGTCATACTTCTACTTTGTTCACAGCTACTATGCTGACCCGGAGGACAGGGCAATCGTTGCGGGAGAGACTGAATATAGCCTCTCTCTATGTAGTGTCCTTATTAAAGGCAATCTGGTAGCGACGCAGTTTCACCCTGAGAAAAGTGGAGAGCTGGGGCTCAGAATGTATGACAATTTCATAAAATTAGCCACCGTAAAAGGTAAATAAGCCATCTATGAAGAGAAAGCTTTACTAACTATGAATAACCTTAAGAATACACTGACTAAAAGAATAATCCCCTGCCTTGACGTAAAAGATGGCAGGGTAGTTAAAGGCACCAGTTTCGTACGTTTACAGGACGCCGGTGACCCGGTAGCCCTGTCCCGCTTTTATTATGAAGAGGGTGCTGACGAAGTTGTATTCCTGGATATAAGCGCTACCCCTGAAGGAAGAAATACCATGCTAGATGTGGTTGAACGCATTTCCAAGGATATCTTTATGCCTTTGACCGTAGGGGGAGGATTGCGAAACATCAACGATATAAGGCGCATATTACTGGCAGGTGCCGACAAGGTCTCTATTAACACCGCTGCGGTGCTTAATCCTTCTTTAATTAGCGAAAGCGCCAGCAAATTTGGCAGCCAGTGCATTGTTGTAGCTATAGACGCTAAACGCATAGAGAATGCTCAGAAACCCCGATGGGAGGTCTATACCCATAGTGGCGTTCAG
Organism: uncultured Dehalococcoidales bacterium; assembly: GCA_964452475.1. Classification (GTDB taxonomy): domain Bacteria; phylum Chloroflexota; class Dehalococcoidia; order GIF9; family AB-539-J10; genus JAUUZT01. Next base: position 419 of record CAYVML010000048.1, on the reverse strand, counting down.
GCAACGGGAATAGACGCTCTTTCATGGGCAGAACAGGTCTCCGACCTGGGGGCAGGAGAGATATTACTTACCAGCATAGATGCCGATGGACACCGTGCCGGATATGACCTTGAGTTAACTCGCACTATATCAGAGGCAGTAACCCTGCCAGTCATAGCCAGCGGAGGAGCCGGCATAGCAGAAGACCTGTATCAAGCTCTGGTCACCGGGAAAGCAGATGCAGTACTCGCTGCCAGCATTTTCCATTATGGAATGTCCTCGATTCAAGAGATCAAAGAATACCTCAGGCAGCGTGGAGTAGCAATTCGCTTATAGCTAATAGATGTGAAAAGTTCGATAATTATGTAGATATTATAGAACCAGAAAGCAAAGAACAAATCCTGAAGCTAGTCAAGGAGCATGATGTCAGATTTATCCGT
>CAYVML010000047.1:0-8643 GCA_964452475.1 uncultured Dehalococcoidales bacterium | reverse complement strand
ACCGAGGCTAGGCTGGCAGAGATTGCTCAGGAGATGCTTATCGATATAGATAAGGAAACTGTTGATTTCGTTCCAAATTTTGATGATTCTCTGCAAGAACCATCTGTTTTACCAGCCAGGATACCCAATTTAATGATTAATGGCTCTTCTGGTATCGCTGTAGGAATGGCGACTAACATCCCGCCACATAACCTGGGAGAGTTATGTGGTGCAATAGAATATCTGATTGACAACCCAGAAGCAGATATAGAAGAACTGATGCAATTCGTAAAAGGTCCTGATTTCCCTACGGCGGCAATAATCATGGGGCAGGATGGTATCAGGAGTGCCTATGCTACTGGTAAGGGGAAGGTAGTTATTCGCGCCAAAACAACTGAAGTGAACTTAAAAGGCGGGAGGAATCAAATTGTCATTACCGAATTGCCCTATCAGGTGAACAAGGCAGCTTTAGCCGAGCGTATAGCGGAGTTAGTAAAGAGCAAGAAGATAGTTGGCATATCTGAGATTCGTGACGAGTCAGACAGAGAAGGAATGCGCCTGGTTATTGAGATGAAGCGGGACGCACAGTCTCAGCGGGTGCTTAACAACCTCTTCAACAACACGCCGATGCAGTCCACTTTTTTCATTAATATGGTCGTTCTGGTTGGAGGACAGCCACGGCTGGTTAATCTTAGAGAGGCGTTGACCTGTTACATTGAATTTCGACATGAAGTCCTTACCAGACGATCTCAGTTTGAACTGAAGAAGGCCAAGGACAGGGCACATATCCTGGAAGGATTCATGATAGCCCTTGATAACATGGATGAGGTCATCAGGGTAATCCGGGGGTCTGAGACGGTCGAAGATGCCAGGAATAACCTGATGGAAACTTTCTCTCTATCTCAGGTTCAAGCACAGGCTATACTTGATATGCCCCTTCGCCGCTTAGCACATTTGGAACGGCAAAAAATTGCTGATGAATATACGGAAGTTCTGAAGAATATTGCTTATCTTGAAGACCTGCTGGCCAACCCGAGGAAGATACAGTTCCTTATTAAGGAAGATGTTAAGCAGTTGAAGACCAAGTATGGTAATAAGCGACGTACCATAATCAATGTAGAGGAAATTAAAGAGTTTCAACAGGAAGACCTTATTCCACATGAACGTGTAATAGTAACCCGTAGTCGTAATGGTTTTATAAAGAGAATGACAGCAAGCACGTACCGTCAACAGGGCAGAGGGGGCAAAGGTGTAAAGGGGATAGTAACTCGTGAAGATGATGCAGTGAAGCAAATGATATCGGTTGATACGCATGACAATATACTGTTCTTTTCCGGCAGGGGAAAGGTATATTGTCTGAAATGTTATGACATTCCTGAAAGTATGTCACGAACAGCTAAGGGAACCTCTCTGGTTAATCTGATTCCTATTAATTTGGAGGATGGAGTAACAGCTATGCTGGAAGTTAAGGATTTTCCTCCGAATCGATACTTATTAATGGCGACCAGAAAGGGATTGATAAAAAAGACCTCCCTGGATAAATTCTCCGCCATTCGTAGAAATGGCGTAATTGCCATGGGCTTGAGGAAGAAAGATATGTTGGTATCTGCTGAAGTTGTATCTGATCCTGGCGAAGTGGTGATGGTTTCCCGCAAGGGTAGAGCTATCCGTTTCAAAGTGGAGAATCTGCGCACAGCTTCGCGTACCAGTGGAGGAGTGCGGGGGATACGAGTTGATGCTGATGATCAACTGATTGGTATGGATGTAATATTCTCGCAGTGTTTTTTACTCACAGTAACAGAGAAAGGATATGGCAAACTGAGTGCAGCGGACCATTATCCTATTCATCAGCGAGGAGGGAAGGGGATACAGACACATAAGGTTAGTGATAAAACGGGCTATATAGCAGCAGCCAGTCTAGTAACAAAGGATGAAAAGGACTTGTTGTTGACATCAAGGGAAGGGAAGGTTATATGTACGTCCATCGCCGAAATCTCTGTTAAAGGACGCCGAACTCAAGGTATGAGGGTAATGACGCTAGATGAAGGGGATAAGGTGGTGGCAATAACAACACAACCAATACGAAGCCAGCAACAGTTGATTTAAAGCCGACCCTATGGTTGTAGCGCAGGTATAATAGCGTAGTGACAGGGTAAAAGCGCTAGCCTATTCGGATAAGCTGTACTTAGTCGTATGTTTGACGGATGGAGTTGCAGCTATCCGCCCAGCGTTGCAGTCCACAGACAGAGCACTTTCCATGGCGGCAGTCTTCTGTGTATTTTTGTTGCCAGAGCTTATGGTATTCCCTCTTGAGAAACTCTGTAGCTACACCAACATCAATATGATTCCAGGGCAGGAGTTCTGTCAATTCCCGCTGTCGGTTGGCGTAGAAGGAAATGTCCAGTCCACAGCTATTGAAGGCATTAAGCCAGTTATGGTAATTGAAGTGTTCACTCCAGGCATCAAAACGGCATCCCGATAGCCAAGCATTGTAGATGACTTTCCCCAGGCGTCGATCTCCACGTGATAGAGCGGCCTCGACCTGGCTGCTCTTGGGAGCAGCCCAGGAGAATCCCACATTAAGATGACGGAGTCCTCGCTTTAAAACATCTTGTTTGGAGAGAAATACGTCCTCTTTTTCCTGTGCCACCCACTGGAAGGGTGTATGTGGTTTGGGTATAAACATGGAGGCGCTAATTTGTAACCTGAAGTTATTACCAAGACCACGCACTTTTGTTATCAATTTAACGATACTCCCTACGTCATCTTCATTCTCATCAGGTAATCCCAGCATGAAGTACAATTTGAACTTCGTCCAACCCCTATTCAAGGCAGTGTAGATGGTCTTCAGTATCACCTCTTCAGGTATGTTTTTATTAATTACCCGCCGCATCTTCTCATTGCCTACCTCAGGGGCGAAGGTTAAGGTTAATTTATGGCGTGACGGTAACATATTCATCAGGTTAATACTGTTTTCATCAAGGCGCAGACTGGGCAGAGAGATGGTAAGGTTCTTCCCCAGGAACTGCTGGGATAAGCTGGTGATAAGGCCATTGATATCAGTATAGTCTCCTGAACTGAGGGAAAGCAGAGATATTTCATTATACCCACAGTTGTATTCCATGCTATTTACCGCCTCTACAATCTGCTGTAACGGGCGTTCTCTAACGGGACGATAGATCATCCCTGCCTGGCAAAAGCGGCAGCCGCGGGTGCATCCCCGTTGTATCTCAATATTTCCATGGTCGTGTACTGTCTCGATATAGGAGACGATCGGGTTGGTTACAGGTGGTGGGAGCTTTGTCAGGAATCTACGCTCGATTACAGGCTTAGCACAGGCTGCTGTCGGGTAAAATTCTTGAAGAGTGCCCTCCTCCTTGTATCTAACCTGATAGAAGGAAGGTATGTATATCCCTCCAAGGCTAGCAGCATGTAGCAACATCTGTTCTCTGTTGCCCTGATATGCTTTGAAGACATCCAGCAATTCGAGAATGACCTCTTCTCCTTCTCCGATGACAAACAGGTCTATGAAAGCTGCCATTGGCTCGGGGTTCAGTGCGCCACTACCGCCAGCTATTATCAACGGAAAGGAGCCATTTCTCTGGGATTTCAGGGGGGGGATTTGTGCCAAATCCAGGATGTTCAGAACGTTGGTATAAGTGAGTTCATATCCGAGAGAAAAGCCGATGACGTCGAAATCTCGTAGCGGGCGTCTGGATTCCAGGCTGAAGAGAGGGATATCATACTCTCTAAGCTTTGCCTCCATGTCTATCCACGGTGCATAGACTCTCTCGGCAAGAAAATCAGGTTGTGAGTTTATCAGGTTATATAAGATAGGAATCGCTAGGTTTGAAGCACCGAGCTCATATGTTTCAGGAAAACACAGGACGGCCCTGAAAGGGGTCTGCCCCCAATCTTTGGCGATGCTGTTCCATTCATTGCCGGTATAACGTGCAGGTTTGGAAACCTGGTTTAAAATAGCGTCGAGGTTGTTCATACTGTTTGTCTATAGCTATTATAACGGCTTATGGTCTCCCCTTCAAAGCAGAAGAAGTAGGATGTTATATAGAGAGCCTTATTAATCTAATCACCGTAGGGTATTACTATGGCTACCATTTGGGGAGGCTGGAGTGTGCTCCTCAGGAACTAAGTTAAAGGTTGACGTCGAAGGCGCAATACGTTAACCTTTGCAAGAAAGAGGTTAACGAAATGAAAGCATCTATATTGGGTTTTCTGCGAAATAGCGAAAGAGAGGTTTCGGGGGAGGTATTGAGCAAGGAACTTGGCATATCGAGAGTTTCAGTATGGAAACATATCGTTAGCCTGAGACAGGCTGGTTATATAATAGAGGCTTCCCCTCGAGGGTATTATCTTTTGTCCTCACCTGATGTGCTTTTAGGCTGTGAGTTCCCAGAATTAGAAAAAAAGCTACATCATTTCGCTACTATCGGCTCAACAATGGATACTGCAAGGGAGCTGATTGAGAGCGGAGTGGAGGAAGGAACGATAGTAGTGGCTGAATGTCAAAGCAGTGGAAGGGGGAGATTGGGTAGGGAATGGTTTTCTCCGCAGGGAGGGATTTACTTTACCCTGATTTTAAAGCCTCGGATAGCCCCGGCGTATGCGCCGAGGTTAAATCTGATGGCTTCGGTAGCTGTTGCTAAAACACTGCGAAGGCTTCTGGGATTGGATGCCAGATTGAAGTGGCCTAATGATGTTTTAATTGAAGGAAGAAAGGTATGTGGCATACTGGCAGAGATGGGAGCCGAAATGGATGCGGTGAAGTATGTAAATATTGGGGTGGGGATAAATGCCAATTTCTCTATTGCAAGGTATGGAACGAAGGTTGCTTCATTAAAGGACCTTAAAGGGCAGAAAATTTCTCGAAGAGATTTTTTCAAAGCAGTTGTGAAAGAAATTCTCAGGCAACAGTCTTTGTTGACTGAAGGAGCATTACTCGAAGAATGGAGAAACCTTTCTGCTACGTTGAATAGAGAGGTCAGGATTGAAGCCACAGGCGGAGAAATAGCAGGAAGAGCGGTGGACATTAATAGCAATGGGGCACTAATTATAAAAGGAGAGGATGGTTCTCTAAGGACTGCCATTGCAGGTGATTGTTTTCACCTTTAGAGGGAGGGGGATACTGTGTGGCAGATAATCATTATCGTTTCCTATTTTATGGTGTTGCTGGGAGTTGGTTGGTGGAGCAAGGGGAGGGTGAGGAGTCGCGATGGTTTCTTCGTTGCTAATCGTAAAGGGAGTACATGGCTGATTACCGGGTCCCTGCTGGCAACTGTTATTGGTGGGTCGGCAACTGTAGGGGTCGCAGGCCTGGGATTTAATCAGGGGCTGACAGGTACCTGGTGGCTCCTGGTTGGATGTATTGGCCTTGTAATTCTGGGCTTCCTCTTTGCTGCTAAGGTGAGAAGGATTACCCTCTATTCTCTGCCCGAATTGTTGGGCAGACAATACGGAGAGAAGGTAGCCCTGGCAGCGGCTGTTCTTATTGTTGTTGCCTGGACCGGGGTAGTGGCAGGGCAAATTGTGGCCGCAGGGAAGGTACTATCTATACTGGGAATTGGCTCTACTGTCTCCTGGATGGGTATCTTCGCTATCGTCCTTATAATTTATGCCGTTTTAGGGGGGCAGTTATCTGTATTACTTACCGATGGATTCCAGGCAGTATTGCTTTTTATTGGAATTTCCTTAACCACAGTACTGGTATTATCACAGCTGGGTGGAATAGAGGGGCTGAGGCTTTCTCTCCCTGAGGACTATTTCTCTTTTCCGCTGAGTTCACAATTTGGTTGGAAAGAGTTGCTTTCGCTGCTAATTCTTGTCGGGACGACATATGTAGTTGGGCCAGATGTGTATACACGGCTCTTTTGCAGTCGAGACGAGAGGGCCGCTCAAAATTCAACACTTCTCGCAGCTTCTCTATTTTTACCGCTGGCCTTTGCTATTGTAATAATCGGTATGGGAGCTAAGGCTCTGTATCCATGGATTTCTGCCGAAGAAGCCTTCCCTCAAGTCATAAAAGAGGCTGCCTCTCCATTATTGGGTGGATTCATTATTGTGGCTTTACTTGCTGCTCTTATGTCATCAGCAGATACCTGCCTCCTTAGTCAGAGCATCATCCTGACTGAGGATATATTCAAACGCTTTCAACCATCACTTGATGATGGAAAAACTGTATGGCTCGCTCGTATCAACATCATCGTGCTGGGGCTTATGGCATTAGGGCTAGCGCTGGTCTTGAAAGGCGTTATCACGTCGCTACTCTTTGCCTATACCATCTTTAGCTGTGGTCTGGCAGTCCCAGTTATAGCCGGATTTTTCCGGGAGAGGCTGAAGTTGACCTCTCAAGGTGCTTTGGCTGCCCTCGTAGGAGGAGGGATGGTGGGGATGTTGGGAAAGATTCCAGGACTAACGATTCCACTCAAGGGAGAACTGGGACTTATCGGCGTGGCAGTGAGTGCAGTGATTCTTTTCTCAGTGAGTTATTTTTCGAGAGTGGAAAAGATAACTACTATAGAAGAGAGAAAATAACCGACGAAGCTGAAATTCATGTATAATAACGCAAAACACCATGGCGATTTCCATAGTGATTGATAGCAACCGGACAAAGAAGCACGAAGGCGACCCTGCGTTGTTGTATTATCAGCACGATTTCGTAGAGGTGGAGGCCTAGTGGCTGGAGTGAGCTCAGAAGTGCATAGTTCCCCCCTTCTGGTCGTCATTTCCGGGCCTTCAGGTGTAGGTAAGGATACAGTACTGCTGGAGATGAAGAGACAGGGTTGTCCGTTTCATTATGTTATTACCGCTACTACACGACCACGTAGGGGAAGAGAAAAGGAAGAGATTGATTATCACTTTTTATCACGGGAGAAATTTCAGCAGATGATCGATGATGGAGAATTTCTGGAGTGGGCCAATGTCTACGGAAATTTCTATGGAGTCCCCAAAGAAGAAATGAAACAGGCAATGAACAGAGGGAAGGACGTAATAGTTAAAGTGGATGTGCAAGGAGCTGCCACCATCAAGAAAAAGTTACCTCAGGCGATATGTATATTCCTCAAGCCTCCTTCTATTAAAGGCCTGGAAAAGCGATTGAAGGGACGTCATAGTGAAAATCCTGCTGATTTGACCTTGAGATTGGGCAAGGCGAGGGAAGAGATGAAGGAAATTTCTCTTTTTGATTATGTAATAACAAGCCATCAGGGAAGGATAGATGAGGTGATATCTAGTATTGAAGCCATCGTCGCTGATGAGAAGCAGCGAGACAGCCTAGGAATAATCAATATCTAGTCTACAGACAGGGCTGTTCGTTGTAATTATCTATGCTTTTCTCCTTGTACTTTTGAACCTTTGGGTACGGGAGAGCAACTTCTTTCTAAGCCTGATATTTTTTGGCGTTACCTCCACCAATTCATCGTCATTAATAAAATCAATGGCTTGCTCAAGACTCAGTTTAATAGGAGGAGTCAACTTCACAGCAATGTCGGAGGTGGATGATCGCACATTGGTCTTCTTCTTTTCTTTACATACATTGATAGCTATATCCTGTAGTCTTGAACTAAGTCCAATTAACATCCCTTCATAGACTTGTGTGCCAGGTTCTACAAGAGTGCTACCCCGCCCCTGGGCATTATTCAGGCCATAGGTAACCGCTATACCGTGTCCTGATGATACCAGCGCACCACCACGGGATGAAAATATATCTCCACGACAGGGCTGGTAATTAAGAAAGCTGGTATTTATAATACCTTCCCCTCTGGTAATAGTGATGAAAGAATTGCTGAAGCCAATAAGCCCTTTTGTAGGAATATGGAATTCTAAATGAACATTACCGTATCCGTCGCTATACATATCCGAAAGCTGGGCTTGCCGCTTGCTAAGAGTCTCGGTAATAACTCCAATATATGCATCTTTAGTGTCTATGGAAAGAACCTCAACTGGTTCCGTTAGCTTACCATCCACCATTTTGGTGATAGCTTCTGGCCTGGATACTTCAAATTCATATCCTTCCCGTCGTATAGTTTCAATAAGAATAGCCAGGTGCAGTTCCCCTCTCCCTTTCACCAGGAAGACATCCTTACTATCAGTGTCCTGTACTCTAAGACTGAGATTGGTTTCAAGTTCTTTATAGAGTCGTTCTCGTAACTGGCGAGAGGTATAGAAGTATCCTTCTCTGCTGGCAAACGGTGAGGTATTTACCCCGAAGGTCATCTCGACCGTGGGTTCGCCAATTTCTATGCGTCGTAGGGCTTCAGGTCGGTCCGGGCAGCAGATGGTATCCCCAATATTGGCTTTATCGCAGCCGGTTATAGCTACTATGTCACCAGCCTTAGCCTTTTTTACCTTTAAGTGTTTGAGACCGAGATATGTAAATACTTCGCCAACCTCATTGTTAGTTATACTACCATCGGCACCAATAGTGGCTACGATGTCATGGGGGGCAATTTTGCCTCTCCAGATTCTGCCAACAGCAATTCTCCCTTTATGGCTGTCATAGTCCAGGTTAGAAACTAACATTTGTAGCGGACCACTTTCAATTTGAGGCGCTGGAATATTTTTCAGGATGCATTCAAAGAGAGCAGATATATCTTTGCCTTTTACATCTGGTTCAGTAACAGCTATCCCTTCCTTCGCACTGGTGTATAG
>CAYVML010000046.1:0-8691 GCA_964452475.1 uncultured Dehalococcoidales bacterium | reverse complement strand
AGGAACACCCACCCTGTTTTTAGAGAAGTTTGCTACCCCTGATGGTCTGGGGCACTTCCAGGCAGTGGAATATAAAGCCCCGGCAGAGCTGCCTGATGAAGAATATCCCTATGTGCTCACTACCGGGAGAAGTATATTTCACTATCACACCGGGGCAATGACACTGCGGACTCCCAGGCTGAGTGGTGAAATTCCTCATGGTTTTGTAGAGCTAAATCCCGGGGATGCCTTGAAGCTCGGAGTCAAAAGTAAGGATATGGTTATTGTAACAACAAGGAGAGGGAGTATCGAAGCTGAAGCCAGGGTGACCGACGCAGTGCCGCCGGGGCTGTTATTCGTGCCCATACACTTCCCTGCTTCCCGTGCCAATGCGCTGACAATCTCAGCACTGGACCCCAAAGCCAAGTGTGCTGAAACCAAGGTATGTGCCGCCAGGCTGGAGCTAAAACAGTGAAGGGAGAGATGTACATTGCTCGCTCTTCAGATAAGGAGATACTGGCAAAGGCTGAACATGGTGGGGCAATTACTTCTCTGCTTAAATTTGCCCTGAAAAACGGCATGGTGGACAGTGTGCTGGCAGTCAAGGCGCGGGATGGCGACAGGTATGATGGCATACCAGTGCTGATTACTAATCCGGAAGAGTTACTGGAGACGGCAGGCTCGCTGCATTGTAGCTCAGTTAATGTCGCTCGCTTCCTGAAAGAATATCTGGACGGCGCAGCCAGCCTGAAAATTGCTGTTACCGTTAAACCATGCGACGCAAAGGCAATCATTGAGCTTGCCAAGAGAAACCAGATTACCCTGGATAACCTGCTCCTCATCGGGATGAACTGTACCGGCACCCTTCTCCCCGCAAGAGCAAAGAAAATGATGGCAGAAGAATATGGAGTAGACCCTGCTGAGGTGATTGCCGAGGATATTGAAGATAATAAATTGATTCTCCGCCTTAAAGATGGAACGGAAAAAGAACTTGAGCTGGACGCGCTGGAGCAAAAAGGATATGGGCGGCGGGAAAACTGCCGCAGATGTGAGACCAACATTCCGGTAATGGCTGATATTGCCTGCGGTAAGTGGGGAACCACGGACAGAAAAAGCACTTTTATTGAGGTGTTTTCTGATAAGGGAGCTGAGTTTATTGAAGCTGCAATTGAAGCCGGTGCTATCGAAGTTGAACAGCCAGACAATGAAGCGATAAAAACCAGAAGAACGAAGGATGAAGCTGCGCAGGAACTGGCGCATCACTGGCAGCAGCAGGACCTTGCTGAAAACAAAGCAATGAGCAACGACGAACGGTTCAGCTACTGGTTCCAGCAGTTCGACAAATGCATCAAATGCTATGGATGTCGTGATGCCTGCCCGATATGCTTCTGCAAGGACTGCATTCTGGAAACAGACAGGAACCTTGTTCCTCCCGGAGAGGTTCCACCCCGTGACATGTTCCCGTTGATAAGGATTACTCATGTTATGGATTCCTGTGTTAATTGCGGACAGTGCCAGGATGCCTGCCCCATGGAAATCCCTCTCACCCGCCTGATATTTATGGTAAACAGGGAATTGTATGATATTTTCAAGTACGAGCCAGGGACGGATGTGAGCCAGCTTCCACCACTGCAGTCAGTCACTGAAGCAGAGCTGACTTTAAGTGGGGTTGAAATCAATTTATAGGTTGGTTATCATGCTGCTGTTGATGGCGGTGCTTCAGGGAATACACTATTGTACCTATACTGCCAATGAGGAAACCTATCGGGCAGACGATAAGCGCCAGGACGAAGAACACTGGCTCATCTGGCACACCAATCCGTTCCCAGATACCAGCACCAAACAGAAAAATTAAAATGCCATAAACAGCATTATGTAAAATTACCCCAACTGTAGTTCCTACGGCGGAAGCCCCGGTGAGTATAAGAAGAATCCTCAGCCGTCCACGTGTCTTTTCCTTTACAGTAAAAAATACCAGCGCCCCTCCTACTACAAGCAAAGCTATTCCACTGGCGAAAAACAATGCATCTACCCGAAGCACACTGCTCTCTACACGTATACAAATCAATGCTGCTATTATGATAACAACCACCAGCAGAGCCCAGAAGCATAGCCATCTCTTCCCGCTTCTCATCTTCGTTTATCCTTCATAGTTATAAAACTTCTTCCTTTCTCGTTCCTCCAGGAAGAGCCTGTATTATATCAGGAAGAAACTAGTCATGGTATACTTGCTTCAATTTTAGTCTGGAAAGGTGGATAGATATCAGTCTCTTACCAGTGATTGAAGAAATACATCTCGGAGACCCCAGCTTAAAGACATTTGCCGGATTGCCCTGGGATCTCTATAAGGGGGACCCTTGCTGGACACCGCCATTGAACGCCGACCTGCTGGGCAACCGACTGCTGCACATGGATGGACTGCTGCAGAAGAAGCACCCCTATCACAAACATGCAGAGGTAAGCCACTTCCTGGCCTGGCAGGATGGCCAACCAGCCGGCCGAATATCGGCCTCCATCAATAGAAGGTTCAATGACTACTATGGCACCCATATCGGCTTCTTCGGCTTTTTCGAGGTTATCCAGGACTACACGGTAGCCAAAGCACTACTGGACAGCGCCAGGAAATGGGTTGCAGAGCGAGGGATGACCACCTTGCGTGGGCCCGGCGAATACTCTAATGCCACTCACGAACGCCAGGGAATACTGATAGCTGGCTTCCAGTACCCTCCAACCATGGACCTGACTCATAACCCAGCGTTCTACGGTGAATTTCTGGAGCAATACGGCTTCAAAAAGGCAAAGGACTACTACGCCTACATAATGGATATACAGACTCCAATATCACCCCGGCTCAAGAAGCTCGCAGACAACGCGATACTGCGCAGAAATATAGAAACACGACCACTGAATCTCAAAAAACTGGCCACAGAGATAGACCTGATTGTGAAGATTTACAACGATTGCTGGTCGAATAACTGGGGATTCCTTCCCCTGACCAGCGAAGAGGCCATGGCCCTGGCAGATTTTCTACGCCTGGTTGCAGACCCTTACTTAGTCCGCTTCGCCTTCGTCAATGGAGAGCCTGCTGCGTTGTTCGGCGCCTTCCCCGACCCTTACTGGGCACTGCGCCCACGCTGGCGCTGGTATGGTGACTCAGATATCGTACGGCTGGTCAGATTATTCCTGAAGCGACGTCACATTCCGATGATGAGGCTGATGTTCTTCGGGGTGCGTCCTGGGTTCCGCAAGCTGGGCATCGACGCCGTGCTCTTCAACGAAGTAAAGGAATATGCCATCCAGCGTGGTTATCAGCAGTGCGAAACCTCTCTGCTGCTGGAGGACAACCGGCTGGTTCTCAGTCCATCGGCATTCATGGGAGGACGCCATTATAAAAGCTGGCGTATATACGACCTGCCATTAATATAAAATTCGGCCATCATGAGCCACCGACTCTCTTCCTCCGCTTGACAGCACCTCCCCCTGACAAGCACAATAGTACATCTAAAAAACGAATTTATCGGATGGAGAAGTAAATTATGTTTGGAAATTTTCGGAAAACCTGGTCCGTCAGGGTTAACCAAAAGCCACATGTAGTGGAGGTGAGACGGATTCACCTTCTAGGACTGGCCTGGATTAAAGTCGATGGCTTCGTGGTTGACACCTTCGGAGCCAAGGCGTTGCAGATATATTTCCGCAAGCCCAAACGCCTCTTCGAAATTGATGAGGTCCCCTGTAGACTGGATATACAATATGGCATGTTTCAGAGGTACAACTTCGACCTTTATATCAATGAGAAAAAGATTGAGCCAGACCAAACACCCCGTATAATATCGGTTAACAGGGCAACCGGTGCTACTAATGAAGATATTAGTTAGCAACGATGATGGTATAGAAGCCGATGGCTTATGGGCACTGGCAGCGGCACTTCGCCAGGTAGGCCAGGTGGTGGTGGTGGCTCCCCACCAGGAGCAGAGCGGGGTAGGAACTGCCATCAGCCTCAAACGTAACATCAGGGTCAACAGTGTAGAATCCCGATTGGAAGGGGTAGCGGCTTATTCGGTGGAGGGTACACCAGCTGACAGCGTTGTTATAGCCCTGCGCTCCCTGTTCCCCGGTGAGATAGACCTGGTCGTCTCTGGCATCAACAGGGGCTCCAACATGGGACATGATGTCTTTGTCTCAGGCACACTGGGCGCCGCCATACAGGGCTACCTGCACGGTATCCCTTCCATAGCAGTTTCACTCAATGGCTACGATGGCACATTGCACTTCGAGCCATGCGCCAGGGTAGTAGCACTGCTTGCTAGGAGAGTCAAGGATGGTCTGCTATCAGAGCATCTGTTGCTGAATGTCAATATACCCAACCTGCCGCTGGATGAGCTTGAAGGCATAGAAATCACCGAACAAAGCGAGCAGAGCTACTGCGATGCGGTGGAGCAGGATGAAGAACAGAAAGGATACTACCGCATCAAACGACTGGCAGACCTGGGAACGGGGCAAAAAGGCAGCGACCTCTGGGCACTGCAACAAAACAAGATATCCATCACTCCCCTGCTTGACGGCTCCACTGCCAGCTCGCTTCAAGACCGCCTGCAAGAACTTGTACCAGCTATACGCCACGAGATGCACAACAGAGTAGCCACCCATCACCTGGAAGGTTAATTTTCAGGCTCCCCGACAACCAGTCACCGATACTCCTGGCATGGTAATATAAAGCGTTGCCGGAGGATAATATTGAGCAGCAATCGGACTATCAAAGCCAGAGAGCTAGCCAGTCACGCTATCAAATGCGCAGTCAGACAAGGCTCAAATGATTGAAAAAGAACTGCTGGCATTATAGAATGCTTAATGTTATAGATATCCTAACAGGAAGCATTTAAAGCGAATTCTAAAATAACAGTTTATAGATAAAAGGGGGAACTATGAAGGTTACCAATGTAGAAATCTTCGACGTTTATTTTGAAGGCGACAAAATCATTCAACCCTACTGGCACCCAATCATCATGCGTGTCCATACCGATGAAGGTATCAGCGGACTGGGGGAGGTTGGACTGGCCTATGGTACCGGCCATTCTGCCGCCGTTGGCATGGCAAAGAACATGGTTGAAAACTTCCTCATCGGTGCTGACCCTTTTAAAACGGAGAAAATCTGGGATACCATACTCCGCTCCAGCTTCTGGGCACAGGGTGGCGGACCTGTTGTATACGGTGGCATGAGTGCCATAGATATTGCCTGCTGGGACATCAAGGGCAAGGCATTGGGACAGCCGATTTACCAGTTGCTCGGTGGCAAGACCAACGACGAACTGCGCACTTACGCCAGCCAGATTCAGTTCGGCTGGGATGAGCAGGTGAAAGCCTGCACTAAACCGGAAGACTATGCCGCGGTTGCTCTCAAAGCCGTTGGTGAAGGGTACGACTGCGTGAAAGTCGACCCGGTAGCCTTCGATGAGAAAGGAGAACGGGGCTGGAATCTGAAGAAAATTCTCAGCAACAAGCAGATAACCCTGTTTTACAACCGTGTAAGGGCAATTCGCGAAGCTGTTGGCCCTGACGTTGATATCATCATCGAATTACACTCATACCTCAATGCCAGCTCTGCAATTCAGCTCGGCCGTGTGCTGGAAGAATTCAACTGCTTCTACTACGAAGAGCCCACCAACTACCTTAATGTCGACCTGCAGGACAAGATTTCACAAAGCATCGCCATTCCGATGGCTGCAGGCGAGCGTCTCTACACCCGCTGGGGCTATCGCCAGTACTTCGAAAAGCAGGCGATAGATGTAATCCAGCCAGACCTTTGCCTTGTAGGTGGAATCAGCGAGGGAAAGAAGATATGTGACTATGCCGCTGTCTACGACATCACCGTCCAGGTTCACTGTTGTGGCAGCCCGGTTACCACGGCAGCCGCCCTGCAACTGGAAGCAGTTATTCCAAACTTCCAGATTCACGAACAGCACACTTATGCCATCAAGCCAGGTAACCGTGAACTCTGCGTGCAGGATTACCAGCCAAAGAAGGGCAACTACTACACCCCAGAGCTGCCGGGTCTTGGACTGGAGCTGAACGAAGCAGTGGTTTCCAAATCGCCACGCATCAGGATTCCATAACAGGGCAACCATTTATTAACAATGGGTAGCCAGAGTACAGCATTGCGGAAGGATGAATAAATCCCGCACCGTTGAGATTAACGGCATAGGGACAGTCCTGTTCGAACGCAGCAAGCGAGCCAGACGTGTGATTATTTACGTGAGACCGCTTACAGGAGTTCGAGTGGCTGTTCCTGACAGGCTGTCCTTCAAGAACGCCGAGGAATTTGTCCACACTAAAATAAGCTGGATACAGAAGCACCTGAAAAGAATTGACGAATACAGGAGTGTGGCTGGAAGCATCTCAAATAGTTACACCAGTTTTGACAGAGTGCAGGTAAAAGCTAAGATTACCGGAAGGCTTGAGGAGCTGGCTGCAAGACATAACTTCAGCTATAACAGGATATTCATACGGAATCAAAAGACCCGCTGGGGCAGTTGCTCTCAAAAGAATAATATCAGCCTGAACATTAAACTTGCCAGGTTGCCTGCAGAACTGATGGATTATGTAATTTTGCATGAGCTTGTTCATACACGTTACAAGAATCATGGTAAGGATTTCTGGGCTGAGCTGAACAAGTACGTAGCTAATAGCAGCAGCATAGCCAGGCAGTTGAGGAAGTATATGATTGAGACCATGGGATAATCAATTATTAGTGGTTGACTGAAGGCGCTCTGGCAGAAAATCGTGGAATATCGAGAATAACATAAACCAGGTTAGTAAAAGGAGAAATAATAAAATGAGTAGTAATACAAACAAAACTAGCACCGCTGTTAAAATGTGCGCCGAGTGCCCGGTCTGTAAATATACCAGGAGTTGTAAAAAGATAAACCTCCGTTATTATATATACAGATTACTGGAGAAAATATGTCCTAACTGTAGAAATGTTAATAAGGAATTACAAAAAGATTTCCAGAAAAGCAACTATTTCTAAATAACCAAATACGTTTACAATTTAAAATATACATTTCGAACAACTCGCTGCTCCCAAATACTGTTCTATTGCGCTCCATAGAGAATGTGTTTAAAGCCGAAGCAGAGGCAGACCTAAGGCATGGTCATTAATGATATTACCCTGGTATGATAAATTAGCCGGGTGAGAAAGCTTACTTGCTAAGAACCGTAGTCCAATTTACCAATACAGTCAACCAGCACAGGTCTTTGTCGAAATGGGGAAAATCTGATAAGATGAAATAGTGCCGATGACCCTCAGGGGCAGCGAGCTTGGATATAACTGAATAAATATTTAAACCGCTTGGATTGGCGACAACCGGGACGGACAATAGTATCTCTATTATGGAGTCTCGGCATTGTCGAGACCCTTTTTTATTGGGTTTCGGAAGCTCGCCTCGCCAGGCAAATTGGAGAGCAAAGGGCTATGAAAACAGGTTTTATCGGGGCAGGAAAGGTCGGGACAGCCCTGGCGATAGGACTTTCTGGCATTGGATATCAAATTTCTGCCATATACAGCCGCAGTTTGACATCGGCTGAGAAGCTGGCAGGAATACTCCCCGACTGTCATACCTGCCAACAACCTCAGGAAGTAGTTGATGCATCCGATATGGTCTTCATCACCACCCCTGATGATGCTATCACCGATGTAGTAGCGAAGATAAACTGGCGCCACGGACAATATGTATTGCACTGCAGCGGTGCTCTATCACTGGATGTGCTGGAAACAGCCCTACAGGATGGTGCTGAAACAGGCTCCCTTCACCCACTACAGACTTTTGCCAGCATAGACCAGGCAGTAAATAACCTGCCCGGCTCGACCTTTGCACTGGAAGGCAGCGAACAATTGCTCTTTATGCTTAAGCAGATAGTCACTCTGTTGAGAGGTAGAGCAATAGTATTAAGCTCAGAGGACAAAGCGCTCTACCACGTAGCAGCGGTGCTCACCAGCAATTACACGGTTACTCTGCTTGGAATAGCAGCGAACCTATGGGAGTCCTTCGGCATTCCTCAAACAGAGGCAGTGTCTGCATTGCTGCCATTGCTCAGGGGAACAGTAAACAACATCGAAACCATCGGTCTGCCAGCTTGCCTTACCGGGCCAGTTGCCCGTGGTGACCTGGACACAATACGAAAAAATCTGGCAGCTATCGCCGCCAGTTGCCCTTCACTGCTATCTGCTTATAAGGAGCTGGGAAAGCAGACCATACCCATCGCAGTCGCCAGTGGCGGTATAGACAAAGAGAAAGCCAGGATGCTGAGTAGTATCCTGGGTGATGAGAAATCAAAACCAGTCGATACAAAAATAGGAAACTAATGATTATGTCAATAACAGGGAGGTAAGCAAATGAGAGTCAGTATAAAAGATATCGCCGGAATGAAACAGCGGGGAGAGAAGATACCAATGCTCACCGCCTATGACTACGTAACCGCTAAACTGGTGGACGAGACAGGAGTCCCCTTCATCCTGGTGGGTGACAGCCTGGGCATGGTAGTGCTGGGTTACGATTCGACCATATATGTAACCCTCGACGAGATACTCCATCACATCAAGGCGGTTGTCAGAGGTACCAGCAAAGCGCTGGTAGTTGGTGATATGCCGTTCATGACTTACCAGGTAAGCACTACCGAAGCTTTACACAACGCAGGGCGCATAATACAGGAAGGTGG
>CAYVML010000045.1:0-8705 GCA_964452475.1 uncultured Dehalococcoidales bacterium | reverse complement strand
TTCAGAGCGATCCAATAATTAAGAATCTATTGAAGTTAAAAATTCTTAATAATAAGAAAACAAAAGGTTTTCTGACATCGCTGCTCAGCTAGTAATGGCTCTAAGAAATTGTTATTCATTCGCAACAACTCTATCAAGTTAATTTGTATGTTGATTGAATTTCTTAAAAGCAATAGTATATTCATTGAACTTTAATGAGTACTACAAGAAAACAGATTAGCAATCCTTTTTCAACAGGTGGTGGTGGTGTAAATTTTCAAAATAAAGTCCAGGCATCTTTTGTTGTGCTTATGCTTACAGGCGGATTTGCTCCATGTTTTCCTGACTGTGTGATTAATAAGATTCAACTTCAGGGAAGGCATTCTGGGCATAACACAGATGATTTAATTGTTTTCACAGAAAGACAAGGTGATGGGCAAAGAAAAAAATTACTTTGTAATGTCAAGCGCTCTATTAGTATAACTAAAAAGAATCCGATTTTTCGCCAAGTAATTCAAGATGCATGGAATGATTTTATTAATCCTAAAATACTCAAGAGAGGGCAAGATTCTATTGCCCTTGTTACGGGTCCTCTAAGTGCGACGGACACAGTTGATGTCCGAGAAATCCTTGACTGGGCAAGGGCTTGTGAAAATTCTGGAGAGTTCGTCACAAACGTCGGACTGGCTAATTTTAGTAGTGACGCTAAGAAGTACAAACTAACGACTTTCAGGTTTCATCTTAAAAACGCTAACGGTGGTCACGAGGTCTCCGATGATGAGGTTTTTCAGTTCCTTAGGCACTTTCATCTCTTAATTTATGACTTGGATATTAGAGCTGGGGTTACTTTGGCTTTACTTCAATCTTTAATTGGGCAGTATTCGCAGAATAATGTACAGAACATATGGACACGAGTCATTGCCGAGATGCAGTCTGCAAACCAAAATGCAGGTACCATAACGATAGATACACTTCCCGATGATATACAAGCGGCTTTTCAAAGACCATATGCCAAAACCATTCCTTCAAATCTCGCGGTAATGCCTTCGCAGACAATTGATTGGAACCAAATTCAATACGCTTCAGAATTAGCAGTTGCCAACCTCTTGGGTTCATGGGATGAAAATTCTCACGCAGATAGGGAGATAGTAAGCAAACTGGCAAAAGAGGATTTTGATAAATGGATACCCAAGGTACGAGAAATCCTTCAGCAACCGGGTAGTCCAGTTAGTTTAAAAAATGGCGTTTGGGGTATCACTCAACGAAAAAAAATATGGCAGGCACTTGGTCAGAGGCTATTTGATAATCATTTGGACATATTTAAGGAGTGCACCGTGGTTGTTCTTAAGGAGAGCGACCCCCATTTTGAATTACCTCCGGAAGAACGGTATGCAGCCGGTATCTACGGTAAAGTGCTAAAGCATTCCCAATATCTGCGAAGAGGACTTACGGAAAGTCTAGCGCTTCTTGGCAGTTTTCCGACCGTATTGAGTAACTGCTCAACTGGTAAGCCCGAAACATTAGCCTTACTGTCAATCCGTGATATATTTGACAATTCATGTTGGGTATTATGGGGCAGCTTGAATAACCTTCTTCCTCTTCTAGCTGAAGCATCGCCAAATGAATTCCTGAGTGCTGTCGAAACTGCATTAGAACGAACCCCGTGTCCATTTGATGAGCTTTTCGCACAGGAAGGAAAAGGAATCTTCGGAGAAAATTACATTACTGGATTGCTCTGGGCGTTAGAAACACTCGCTTGGGATGAACAATACCTTGTACGAGTCTCCGTTAATCTTGGGGAACTTGCATCTCATGATCCTGGAGGACGTTGGGCGAACCGACCCTCGAATTCTCTTACATCCATTTTCCTTCCTTGGTTTCCTCAAACAATGGCATCGATTGAAAAACGTAAGGTTGCTATTCAGACCCTCCAAAAAGAAAACCCACAGGCTGTATGGAAGCTATTACTAAGCCTGCTGCCTAAGCCGCTTCAGCATTCTTTGGAGACCAGAAAACCTAGATGGCGTATAAATATACCAGACGATTGGCCGGAAAGGGTCACTCAGAATGAATATTGGGACCAGGTGAAAATGTATGCCGACATGATAGTTGAAATGGCAGAACATGATTTTACTAAGCTTAAGGAAGTAACTGGTCATCTTGGTGATTTCCCACCTCAGACTTTGGAGAAAGTATTAACGCACCTTTCAGCGGAAGAAATCACAAGTAAACCAGAGAGTGAACGGATGCCACTATGGACTAGTCTAACAGAGCTTGTATCAAAACATGAGCGGTTTGCTGATGCAAAATTGGCACTCAGCCCCGATTTGGTGTCAAAGATTAAGGAAACCACCAAAAAGCTTGCTCCACAAAAAAGATTGAATCTCTACAGTAGGTTGTTTACCGAACAAGATATTGACCTTTTCGAAGAAGAAGGTAATTGGCAAGAACAAGAAAAAAAACTTGAAGAATACCGTCGACTGGCCATCAAGGACATACTTGATAATGAGGGGGTTGAGGGAGTTCTTCATTTTACCGATACGATAGATTCTCCATGGAAAGTTGGTCTCTCTACTGGATTTATAGCAGAATCTAAAATGGATTCAGTTGTCCTCCCTAACTTGCTGGAATCGAAAAACATGAGCTTGGCACAATTTACAAGTGGCTTTGTATGTAGTAGATATGCAAGTCGAGGCTGGATTTGGGTAGACAAAATAGATAAGACCGGTTGGACACAATCTGAGATAGGGCGTTTCTTATCTTACTTGCCTTTTATTGTAGATACCTGGAAGCGAGTGAAGGAGATACTTGGAGAATCTGAGGCAGCATACTGGAGCACGGTTGTTGTTAACCCTTATCAGGCAAAAGATGAGTTATACATAGCTATAGATAAACTTTTAGAATATGGCAGACCTATTTCAGCCATTCGATGTCTATTCAGGATTTTGCGTTACAAGCAACCATTGGATAAGACACGGACCATTCAGGCACTTCTCTCTGCCTTGTCTCCAACTGAACCTGTTGATTCAATGGAAGGCTATCACATTATTGAAATAATCAAGTTTCTGCAGGATGACCCAACAACTAATCTCGATGACCTGGCAAGCGTTGAATGGGCTTACCTTGAACTTTTAAAGCGCGACCAACGTGCATCTCCAAAGACGTTGGAAAACCGATTAGCTTCTAACCCAGATTTTTTCTGTGAAGTCATTCGCTATGTTTATCGGTCAAATAAAGAACCAAAAACTGAAAAAAAACGTTCTGAACAGGACAAAACCATCGCAAGTAATGCATATCAGCTACTTCATGAGTGGCAAACACCACCCGGCTTGCAATCTGATGGAGGATTTTCTGAAGAGTGCCTGTTTGAATGGCTCAAGTCAGTTAAAGAAGCATGTAAGGAATCAGGGCACTTAGAGGTAGCTCTTACACACGTCGGCAATGTCCTTATTTATTGTCCTCCCGACTCAGATGGATTTTGGATTAACCGCAGCGCCGCTGAAGCTCTTAACTCCAAGAAAGCAGAGGAGATGCGAAATGGTTTTATTGTTGCGATGTACAATTCTCGTGGAGTACATTCGATAGATCCCAGTGGAAAGCCGGAAATGGAGCTATCTGTAAAATATATAAAACAAGCCGATGATACAGAAAATGCCGGATATCAACGGCTCGCTACCGCAATGAGAGACTTGGCTGCTTCGTACGCTAATGACGCAAAACGATTTATTGATGAGGCTAAGCAAGAACAAGATAACGGATCTTAAACAGATTTGGTGGGCTTTCACCAGCACAATGTAATATGTAACAATCTGAAGTTTAGTGCAATGAGAAATAGTACTTCGCTAACATGAATCTTTAATCCTATACATTTTAGCAATCCTGATTTTTATGACATGTAAGTGCACATACTTGAAAGGGTTAGAGTTTATTCATCCTTGGTTTGATTTATCATTAAATTCTCTATAAAAGAATAGATGAAATATACAACTGAAAGTGGAGTGGAGGTATTAATTAAATGAAAATGCTGGCTGCAAGTAAGATTACTAATAGACAATTAGAATGGGTGGTTCAAGAGAATATTTCCCTCGAAGGCTACACCAGGAGAGTAGAGATAACATATTTAATAGTGAATTCCATCCTGAAACTAAAAAAGAGTACAGAAGAGGAAAGAGGCATGAGCTTGAAGAGGAACATGCACACATGAAAGCTCTTCACTTATCTTCTGCTCTTGTTGTAAACGTATTCGATTACTGGCGGCGCCAGGACAGTATTCAGGATATAGCCAGGTGCTGCGGTGTGGAGGATATCGCCGGTGGCATGGAATTTGAAAAAACTCACCCGATAAAAGGTATGGACGGAACACTACCACACCTGGATATGGAGTTTATTGGACTAACCACGCTGGCTATTGAGTCAAAATTCACCGAGACCTATCAGCGAAAAACTCGAAGAGACGATGTGGTACTTCTCTGTTAGTTAATAAACTATCGGCTAAAACAGGTTCTCATAGCTTTATATGCCTCGGGTGACGTGTTTGCCATAGTCATCAAAATATTACTTTGAGTACCTACCTCGATGAGCCTTAGTGACCTGCCCCATTATCTTCTTCAACCATTCCAGAGCTTCAGGGGCTCGCTTCCAGAATTTGCCCGAGTCTTTCCAGTAATAGTAAGCTTCATCAGCACAGCCCACAGTAACCATATCAAAGTTTGCTGTCCTGGGCAGGCGGTGTCTGGCCTTTAAGAGTTCTTTACCTACCAGAGGTGAGAAGCTAATAGCTTTCTTAAGAGCTACAGTCGCTTTTTCCCGTTGCCCTAGCTTGAAAAGAGCCAGCGCTCGTCCATAGAGAGTCTCAGGCATTATATCAATAGGGTAGTGCTCAGCAATCTTAAGGACATCTTCCAGCCTGCCCACCTTGAACAATGCTTCTATTGCCATAGACCGAACGCCCTGATTATCATTGGGGTTCAAAGATAGTAGCTCCTGGAATAACTTCAGAGCCTCACCTATTTCCCCTTCCTCATATCTTAGCAGGGCCAATCAATAAAGGCATCGCAGAAATGGTCTGTTGTCTAGCCATCCCCATTCAAGGATGTCGCTATCCATTTCGAAATCTTGGGGAAATGCTTTGTGACCAATACGAACAGATTGTTCCCAGAGATCTCTTGCCTGGTTGAATAGACCTTGTTCAGATAGAACCAGTGCCAAATGATGAATTGCATCTATATGGTCAGGCATCTGAACAAGCACGGCTCGGAAAATCCTTTCAGCTTCGTCGTTGCTGCCTTCCTCATATAACTCACACCCTCTGTTAAACTCTTCCATCAAGTCAACGTATATATCTGGATGGACGAACTCCCATTCGTGCGGTGCCATTCGAGACAACTTTAGCATAAAACCTTTCCTTTATCTGTCACTATAACTTACTGACAGCCTCCCTCAAATTGAAAGGCTAACGTACCATGTTATTAAGATTTATTCAATCTTGTTTGCTGGCTGCTGTCAAGACTCTTTAGAAATGTCCTCTGCTGAGCTTCTAGGCTCCACTGCAAACTTCACCTTGAGACTTTCTGCAAATCCACACAGGCACTGGTTGGCCTCTTCAATATACTTGATATCTGCTAATCGAAGCTCTTTCACCCACCTGTCTTGATATACTTTATGCTTACGCTCTGCATGCCATTTTGCTTGAGGAGAACTGGATGTTATAATCTCTATGTCCAGCTTCTGGCATGCCCTGCCAAACTGCGTCAATAGTAACTCACCAGATAACTGCTCCTCCATTGTCGGCTCCCTCTTTGTTATATACACGTTCTTCCAATAGCTTTTGGAATTATTGGTAGCGTCTATGTGCCATTCGGGATTTTGTCCATATTCGGCCTACGGTCTCCTCACAAATTTGTGCCTGTACTGTTAACAGAACTTTTCTACAAGTCGATATGGTTCATTGGCATTATGCTTCCTCTTTTAATTATCAAGCAGTTCCCAAGCTACGCCATAGCTATTGCCATTATATTTGCAAATTTTGTCATCGTTAATATAATTGCAATACCTTTTTCCCACGTTTTTAAGAAAGAACAATAGATCCAATTCAGGCTTAGAACTTAATCTTCTTGCTAAATCCATCGTATCCATGAGGCGATTATCTACATAAATATATTGATATTTAATGCTGAGACTTGATATTTCTGTAAATAACTTTATAATGAAGAAAGACATTATGGATAATATTCATTTGTAGCTTACTCGCATTGCACTGTGAACATGCCATGCGTGTTCACAGTTTGTAAGCAGATATCTTCCTGGATGCCCCATTCTAACAAGTCCTGTCATAGTTCTTTATATCATTTAAATATATGCACTTTTTCCCTGCTACAATCAGAAAGGAGGGCAATATTAGCAAGAATGCTAGACATGGTTCCTGGGAAATACCTCTCTCGACCACAGTAAGAAAAGCGGTTATCCTTGCTGCCGGTATCGGCAGTCGTATGGGTTCCTTTACGGCTCACAGTCCTAAATGTCTCGCACCTGTAAATGGCGTACCGATTCTTGTTAACACGCTTGTTAATCTGTGTGAATCAGGTATAGAGGAAACCGTAATAGTCGTTGGACACTTGAAAGAAAAAATCTATGACATGATAGGGGCTTCCTTCAACGGAATGCGTATCTCTTATATAGAATCTGCCCGTTACCTGACGACTAATAATATTTATTCTCTCTGGCTAGCACGTGAGCATCTGACCGAGGATATCCTGTTGCTGGAAGCTGATGTGTTCTTTGAACGATTGCTGCTGGACCGTATGCTGCTGTATAAAAACTGTAGCGTTGCGGCTGTTGCCCGGCATCAATCCTGGATGTCTGGTACGGTGGTCAGCCTTGACGAGGATGGAAGAATAGCGGAACTGGTAGAGGGACACCGCCAGGGCCCTGACTTTGACTATTCTAAAGTACTCAAAACCATCAACATCTACCTGTTAAATGGTGCTTTCCTTCGTGAGCAGTTTGTGCCTTGCCTGGAAGCCTTTATCGGCGCGGGCTATGTCAATCAGTTCTACGAAACGATTCTTCACGAGACGGTTGATACTAAACGGCACAACATGAAAGCACTGGTCTGCGATGATATCAAGTGGTATGAAATCGACGACGAAAACGATCGGTTAGCTACGGAATACATGTTTGCGTCACCAGATGAGCGCTATGAGCTTGTTTCCCACCAACATGGCGGCTACTGGCGATATGGATTTGCTGACCATTTATATCTATACAATCTCTATTTTCCACCAGAAGAAGTACTTTCTTACATCAAGAATAATGTCTATGACCTATTAAAGAATTATCCGGCAGGGCAGGACGACCTCGCCAGTGTTATGGGACTTCTAATCAATCAGCCTGCGCAACGGATTGTTGTCGGCAACGGCGCTTCAGAGATTATTAAAATAGTTTCAGGGCGGCTTTTTAGTAAACTTATTATCCCGGTGCCATCTTTTAATGAGTATGTCAATGCAGCTCCTGATGGAAAATTCGCAAGTTTTGCCCTCAAAGCTCCCTCTTTTGAACTTGATATAGATGAGTTTGCCGCAGAGGCCTTTCACCGCAAGGCAGACGTAGCGGTTGTATTATCGCCAAACAACCCTACCTCACTGCTGGTTTCAAAGCCTGACCTGTTGCGTCTTGCTGAAAAATTAGCTGGACAGAATTGCCTGCTTATCGTTGACGAATCATTCATCGATTTCACAGAAGAGCGGGAGCTACTGACCATGGAACACGAGCTTGCTGGACATGAGAACCTGGCGATTATCAAGAGCATGAGTAAGGCTTATGGCATTTGCGGGTTGCGGCTGGGTTACCTGCTCAGTGCAAATCAGCAGTTTGTCACAGCGGTGAAGAAGGAATTACCCATCTGGAATGTAAACGGCTTCGCAGAAGCTTTTTTACGACAGCTTTCTCAGTATCGGCAGGAGTTTAAGGAAAGTTGTCGAAAAGTGCAGAATGACAGGGATAGCCTTTATCAAAGCCTATCTTCGATTCCGGGGATGATAGTCTATAAGCCACAGGCTAACTTCGTCTTTTGCCGCCTCCCTGATGAAGCGATATCTGGCCCTGATATAACCCGCCGCTTATTTACGGAATATAATATATATATAAAACACTGTATGGGGAAGATGATGCAGGAGAACGACCGGTATCTACGTATCGCCAGCCGCACGGGGCCTGAAAAC
This sequence comes from uncultured Dehalococcoidales bacterium, assembly GCA_964452475.1. Classification (GTDB taxonomy): domain Bacteria; phylum Chloroflexota; class Dehalococcoidia; order GIF9; family AB-539-J10; genus JAUUZT01. The sequence continues at coordinate 507 of CAYVML010000045.1, read as the reverse complement.
GACAGGCTTGTCGATGCCCTGGTGAGTATACTTGCCAGAGAGGCAGCTGTAGTATGAGCAACCCCAATAAGCAGCTGGGGGAAAAATTACGCAAGCCTGATACAGCACACACCGTCTTCCATGGGAAGAACGATAGCCCCGCCATATTGTCTTTTATGAAAGATATTCCAAATATGCTTACACTGTCAGGATTGTGCTGTGGGGTTCTCGGTATCTACTTCGCACTGCTGGAGAATTTCCAGGCGGCAGTAGTAGCAATGCTCTGGGCCGTGCTGTTTGACTGGTATGACGGTGTCGTTGCCCGGCGGATTAGGGGCAGAAGCGATGCTGCCAAAGCTTTCGGCAGCAATATGGATACCCTGGTAGACTTAATTACAATGGGTGTCTGTCCGGCTATTATCCTGTTGAGCTATGCAGGATTCAGTTTGTGGTTCTTCCCGGGAGCCCTGGTGATAATTGTATCAGGCGTTGTTCGCTTTTCTTATTTCAATATTTTTAAGGTTGACG
>CAYVML010000044.1:5096-8891 GCA_964452475.1 uncultured Dehalococcoidales bacterium | reverse complement strand
CTCCTACTGCATTAAAGATAGCACGCTAGAAGGTTCGCTGGAAGGCTTCAGCAAAATTGCCCAAAAGTATAAGTCAGGCTAGATTTCCAGTTTAATACATTTTCTATGCCCCCTTTTAAATCCATCCACTTCTCGTAAAAAGAGAAAAAGCTATGGAGGATGGGATGAGTTATCATTTTCACAGTTGGATAGTGGATACAAGGTAGGAATTTATTATGGATAAAGAACAGCAGGAGAATAGTGTAGTAAAAAATGTGCAGGCATTAACTGAGAAAATGAAGGCAGAACCAGTTGCCTCATTTCTGAAAATGCAGGTTGTCGAGCTTAAATCAGGCTATGCCAGAGTGACCATGAAGCTGCTGCCTGAATATCAGAATTTCAACGGATATATCTTCGGTGGTATTATAACGTCTATTGCTGACCAGGCATTCGCTTATGCTTCCAATTCTCTTGCCTATCCCAGCGTAGCTTCCCAGTTTAATATCCACTTTATCAACGGCGCCGCGACATATGATACGCTTACGGCTGAATGCCGGGTGATAAAAAGTGGACGGCGTGTAGGTATATCCGAAATAACTGTCACCAATCAGCATAATAAGCTAATCGCCAGGGCTACAGGAACCACAGTTCCTATTTCGTCAGATAAATAATTAGCGGTTAAGTACTTCTTCAGCCTTATCGGGATCAGCCACTTTAATGACAATGGTGGCTTTACCTGGTGTGGTATCAAGAAAAGCGTAAAAATACTCAAGGTTTATCCCTGCTTTTGTTAAGGGCCTGGCTATCGTCTCGAGGAGACCTCCTGGAATATCCGGTATTTCTTGCCGCAGAACAATAGTCTGCTTCACTGCAAAATTAGCTTCTCTTAGTGCCGCTATCCCCAGCGCCGTGTCGGAGAGAATCATACGGACTATCCCGAAATCAGTGGTATCAGACACGAACAGAGCGAGCATGTTAATATTTTTCGCCTTTAGTGCTTCCAGCACCGCTACCAGTCTGCCAGGCTGGTTTTCTATAAAGACAGAAATCTGTTTTACTTTCATTTTTATCTTACCCCCTGTCAGCGATTAAAGTTCTCGACGGTCATAAACCCTCTTGGCTTTTCCTACAGTTCGTGGGATGGATTTGGGCTCTACCAGCTTGATAATAGGACTGATGCCTAACGTGCTCTCCATTTCTTCATTTAACTTCTTTTCCAGCTCTTCCATTTTTCGTGCTTCATCGGAGAATACGTCATCGGATACCTCAACCTGGATTTCCAGTGTGTCCATGTGGCGTTTACGGTCGACTACGATTATATAATGTGGTTCAACTCCTTCAACCTCAAGCAGAACACTCTCAATCTGAGATGGAAAGACATTAACGCCACGGATAATCAGCATATCATCTGTTCTACCGGTTATTTTAGACATGCGCACCAGTGTTCTTCCACACTTGCATGGTTCAGCGTTTAACGAGGTAATATCTTTAGTTCTGAAGCGGATAATAGGTAGCGCCTCCTTGGTGAGGGTTGTTAGTACCAGCTCTCCAACTTCTCCATAAGGAAGCTGTTCTCCTGTTTCAGGGTTAATTATCTCAGCGAGGAAATGGTCCTCAAAGATATGCATACCACACTTGTGTGGGCATTCTACGGAAACTCCGGGTCCTACCATTTCAGTAAGCCCGTATATGTCTATCGCTTGTATTGGTAGCTTTGCTTCTATTTCCTGTCTCATCTGTTCTGAACAAGGCTCAGCCCCCAGAACCCCCAGCCTCAGTTTAGAGGACTTCAGGTCTACTCCCATATCCAGAGCTGTTTCGGCGATGGTGAGTGAATAGGAAGGAGTGCAGGTAATAACCGTAGTTCCCAGGTCTTCCATGAGCATGATTTGCCTTTTGGTATTGCCAGCGGCGGTGGGAATGACTGTTGCTCCGAGTCGTTCTCCTCCATAGTGGAAACCTAGTCCGCCGGTGAAAAGTCCATAGCCATAGGCATTCTGCATTACGTCATTTTTGGTCATTCCTGCGCATGATAAAGTCCTGGCCATAACCTCTGCCCACATGTCTATATCACCGGCAGTGTATGGTGCTACTACGGGCTTTCCCGTAGTGCCACTGGAGGCATGGAGCCTGACTACCTGTTCCAAGGGAACAGCGAGCAACCCGAATGGATAGTTATCACGGAAGTCCCGCTTAACGGTAAAAGGCAACCTTGCAAGATCAGCCAAGGAACGAATACTGGATGGGGTTATATCTCGCTCCATGAATGCCTGCTGATAAAAAGGGATTTTCTGGTAGACCCTGGCTACCTGGTGTTTCAGCCTTTCCAGTTGAAGCTCTTCTAAATCCTTCCTGGACATCGTTTCATATTTGGGATTCCAAATCATCGCATCTTACCTCCAAATTTAATAATACAGAAAAATACCCTATACTAAATTTCATTTTACCACGGGTATGCTATGCTAGCCAACAGATTTTCCCAGGTATGCCTGTATTACCCTGTCATCGACTAAAAGCTCTCTGGCTGTGCCCTCAATAGTAATACGCCCTCTTTCCATAACATAGCCCCTGTCGGCGATTTTGAGAGCAGCCATGGCATCCTGTTCGATAAGAAGTATGGTAATCCCATCATCTCTCAATTTACCCAGAAGCTTTAATATCTCCCTTACTAAAGTGGGGGCCAGTCCCAGAGACGGCTCGTCCAGTAAAATAATCTTTGGTGATGACATCAATACCTGGCCAATCGCCAGCATTTGCTGTTCGCCGCCGCTGAGACTACCAGCCTGCTGTTTCTGGCGTTCTTTTAAAACAGGGAAGAGACGGAACACCAGCTCCAGATTAGACTGAAATGAGGGTTGTCGCAGGAAGCGTCCAACATAACCCAGAGTGCTGAATGGTTTCCGGGCGCAGCATGAGTAAGCCCCGAGAATCAGGTTATCTGCTACTGTCATTGGAGCGAAGATTTGTCTTCCTTCGGGGACATAAGCTAAGCCGAGTCCTACTGTTTGGTGAGGAGAAATCCCGGTTAGTTGTCTGTCGTGTAACCAGATACTACCACTCTGTAAAGGAATGAACCCAGCAATGGCGTTGAGCATGGTGCTCTTACCTGCTCCATTGCTGCCGATCAGGGTAACAATTTCCCCTTCGTTTACCACCAAAGAAGCCTCTCTTACGGCTGTAACCCGACCATTAGCCACAGTTACATTTTCGACCCTTATCATTATTCCTCTACTTCCTCACCGAGATAAACTGCAATAACTCTTTTATCTCTCTGAATTTGAGCTGCGCTACCTTCTGCAATCTTTTGTCCTCTATCCAGCACAACAACCTTTTCGGCAAGACCCATTACTAACGGCATATCGTGCTCAACAAGCAGTACGGTTATTCGCATGTCTATAATGCGGTGAATCAAGTCGCTTAAGGCTCGCTTCTCGAGAGTAGTCAGCCCGGCACCAGGCTCATCGAGGAGCAAAATCTTTGGTTCAGTAGCCAGCGCGCGAGCGATAGCCAGTAACTTTTGCCGCCCAAGTGGTAAACTCAAGGCTTCCCTGTCTTTCTCCATGCCAAGCCCTACCAGGTTAAGATATTTAGTTGACTCGAGGAAGATTTTATTCTCTTCACGATGAGCATTGGGCAGGCATAAGGCAGCTTCAAAAATACCATAGTGGCTGCGTGTATGCTGGCCGGTCATAATATTTTCGAGAACGGTCATATTCCTAAAGAGGAGCGCATGTTGAAAAGTCCGCGCGATACCGAGAGACACCCTTTTATGAGCTGGTATGCTGTTAATTCGTTTCCCTTGAAAGAGTATCTCTC
>CAYVML010000044.1:0-5086 GCA_964452475.1 uncultured Dehalococcoidales bacterium | reverse complement strand
GGTAGCTGAGTAAACTCCAGCAATGAGGTTGAACAAAGTAGTCTTCCCTGCTCCGTTAGGACCAATAACCGCGGTAATTTTACCTTCTTCAATAGCCAGGTCAAGTTTATCCACGGCGATCAGTCCACCGAAGGCTTTGCTCAAATCTTTAGTTTGTAATATGAATTTGCTCAAAGCTTAATCCTTTTTCGTTGCCCTGGTATGCCATAGAGCTATCATTTCTTTCAATTTTACAAACAAACCCTGTGGCATGAATATCATTACCAGCATCAGTATCAATCCATACACCATAATATCCAGTTCACCGAAGTTGAGCAGCAGTTCATCACTGAGTATGTTGGTAGTGGCGGCGCCAAAGATAGCACCCCAGATGCTAGCCAGACCGCCTATAACCGCCATCACCACCAATTTTACCGATGCCAGAAAGTCAAATTGTTGAGGGCTGACGAAACGGAGGTGGTGGACAAAGAGACTGCCAGCAAGAGACGCAAAAACAGCACTCAATACAAAAATCTTAACCTTAAACTGGGCGACGTTGATACCTATGGACTCAGACGCATCTTCACTGCCGTGAATTGCTCTCAGAGCCCTCCCGGTTCGTGACCGGATAATGTTCTGCGAAATGAACAGTAGAGCAAGAGTGAAAAACCAGACAAGGTAGTAACGTTTGAAGGGAGTATCGAAGGTAAACCCACCGATGGAAAGATAGGGAATACCACTCATGCCGTCCGGCCCGCCGGTAAACTGGCTCAACTGTCGAAAGAGTATCCAGATGATTATACCAATACCAAGGGTAGCCATAGCGAGATAATTACCTTTCAGGCGGAAGATAAGGTAACCGATACTATAGGCAAAAGCACCGGTGAATATAGCGGCGATTAACATTGCCAGCCATGGATCAACATTGTATGTCTTGCTCAGGATGGCTGAAATGTAGGCGCCGATTCCGTAGTATGCAGCCTGCCCTAGAGATACCTGTCCCGTATAACCCATTAGCAGACAAAGGCCTACGGTAACCATAGTATTCAGCCCGATGAAAATCAGCAGTGTGTTGTACTTACCCAGGAACCAGTCGAAGGGAATAATTATCAACAGTGTAGCAGCAACGAGGTAGACCCACTTTTCCTTAACCAATCGCAACATCAGGCTATTCTCTCCTCTGTAGCCAGCCTGCCGGAACGAACTAGTAGTATCAATAACAGTACCACGATGGCAATAGCATCCTTGTAGGAAGAGGTAAATGGCCCCCAATTAATACCTACTGCAAGTGACTCTACAACACCGATGGTTATGCCACCGATAACCGAGATAATAGGGCTTTTAAAACCACCGATGGAGGCAGACACAAAACCCTTAAGCCCCAGCATAACACCTACATTGTAAGAGGTAAGAGCCAGTGGAGCCATAACTATCCCACTAATGCCACCTATTGTGGCAGCCAGGGTGAAAGCACACAGTGCCATAGTTTTGGTATCAATGCCTACCTTAGCGGCTGCAATCTTGCTTATCGCTGATGCTTTCAGGGCATTGCCCATCATGGTACAGGATAAAAACAGGTGCAGGATAACTGTTACCACTATAGTAGTACCAATTATCCAGAGTGCCTGAGGCCTGATGATTGCTCCCATGAATAGTAATGATTCATCACCGCTGAAAAAGGGCGGACGTACCGAATCCACACCCAGGAATTGCCTGGTGATACCGCGGATGAAGATAGAAGCTCCGATGGTGATAATTATCAAGCTTACTACCGATGCTTTTCTGGCAGTACGTATAGCGAGCATATACAGTATTGCGCCAATTACTGCTGTGGACAGTACTGAAAGGATTAGTGAAGGGACGAGGGGGATACCAAACGCGTTGATTAAGGTGAAGGAGAGCATTCCTCCCAGCATGACGAACTCACCCTGTGCGAAGTTGATAATTTTGGTAACGGCATAGATTATGGTAAATCCCAGTGCGACAAGAGCATAAATACTACCCTGGGTAATACCTGATACGAGATACTGGAAAAACTGGTCTGGCGACATTCCGCAGAACCTCCTGACCCTATTAGCTTACAGAATAAAGGGGAAAAGAATTTTCCTTTTCCCCTTTATTCTTCAATTAATTAAAGGTAAAGGCTGTGAATAGACTTGTTCTTAGGGAGCTAGAGTCCACTTCCCATCTACTATCTCAAACATAGCAAGAGAACCTGGCAGCATTCCCAGGTGGTCTTGTGGAGACATGGTGAATATACCGCCTGTGCCGATAAAATTCTCAACTTTTTCGATTTCATCTCTTAACATGGCTCTGGATTGCACAAGATCCAGGCTATCATCCATATTTTCCAGAGCTTTCATTATGATACCAAAGGCATCATAAGCATGTCCTCCAAAAGTACTGATAGTTCCTGCACCATATCTGGATTCGAAATCCTCTTTGTAGCTTACCAGGGTCTCCTGCTGAGGGTCACTGGCAGGAACCTGGTCGGCAATTAACAGTTTACCAGCGGGGAAGATGACCCCATTGGCAGCATCTCCTGCATTTTCAATAAAAGCCATGTTGGCAATACCGTGGCTGGCATACAGAGGAATAGTCATCTGCAGTGCCTGCATATCTGAAGCGACGATAGAAGATTCTTTATCAGTTGCCCAGACGACAACAGCCTCTGCAGCAGTACCTTTAATATGGGTAAGCTGAGACTGCATACTGGTATCGCCACTGCTGAATGTCTGGTCATCCAGTATACTAATGCCATATCCTGCGCTTTCAGAAATCAGATAAGTTCGACCACCTGCACCAAATCCCGAGGTATCGGTTATAATGGCAATATCTTTCAGACCTTTTTCCTTCATATATTCATAAATTTCGATGACTGCTTCCTTTTCGGTCTGCGGGGTTTTGAATATCCAGTATCTCTCTTCGATAGGAGTTATGATACCGATACCAGCCGCCATGGAAACCAGTGGAGTCTCTTGTGAATTCATGGTGTCGATAATGGCCATTGTACCTCCGGTAAACGTAGATCCAATTACAGCCAGTACCTCGTCTCTCTCAATAAGGCGTGTTGCCAATGTAGCTACCTTTTCAGCATCGGTCTCATCGTCGTAGATAATCATTTCTACTTGGTGCCCGTTGACGCCGCCACTAGTGTTTATCTCCTCTGTCAGCATCTCCAGCGTCTGTTTTTCAGGAACACCCAGGTTTGAGGCGGGACCCGAAACAGAGATTACAGCGCCTATTTTATAAGATTCCTCTTCTGCTTTGCCGGCACAACCTGCCAAAGAAAAGATTGTCGTTAACATTACCAGTGCAATAACTAGGGAAAGCCATTTTTTCATTATTAAATCCTCCTTTATTATAACTTACCATGTTACTGTGAAATATGCGGCGAATTATAACAGCAGGACTTCTCTATGTCTATAGCTTGTGCTGGCGCTGACCACATAGGTATATCAATGCCACTTTATCTCCACTCTTTTTCTATAAACCCCAGATACCCTTTTTAAAAGCTTCGTATACTGTTCCAGTTGTAGCAGCACCCGGCTTCAGGGTCAAAGATATATGCCCTGGCATATCCTTTGGCAACCAGCTCGGCATTAACGAAAACATCTTCAATATAGAAATAGCGCAGGAGACGACCATAAACTTCTTCGTCCCTATTGCCGCGTTGAAGTTCCACCGTTTTCACTTCGACGAGTTCCATGTTACTAGCTGATGCCTATTTATATTAACGCTCACCTCTCTCTGGTATATCTATTCCCAGATAGCGTATATGGCGCCCGTCAAGCAATTCTGGCAGTAAAAGTAATTGTAATGTTATCGCTTTGTCAATCGCTTACATGAGTTAATTTGATCTCGTTCGGTAGATGAGAGACGCATATATGGGTAATGAGCGGAAGTTAAAATGGCTACATTATGAATATTTATGGCCGTACAAGAGCGATGCTGGTTTTTAGCTGTTCTTATACGATTCTCATAGCCATCTACAGAGCAATGAAATCCCAGTTATGTTATCTCTGCTAAATGCCCCATATAGAGGTTTAAATATGGCTTTATTCTTTGTCTAAATCTGCCTCAAGGGTTGAGGTGAAATCCTGATATTCCCCCTCTCTTAGCCTCTGGAAGAATAGGTCATAGCTTTCAGGGGAGAGGAATTTGAAGTAATACTGCTGCTCTGACTGCAAGCTATTAACTCGTTTGAAATGCTCCCTAGCATACTTTAGCTTGGCTTTATTTTCGTGACAAATATCCCCGTCCTGCTTAATTTCTATGATTAGGATATCATTAGCTACCTTGATGAAAAAGTCAGGGTTAAAGCTTCCCTGCTTGGGGTGCTCACCTTTTCGCCAGGAATATTCGATACTATAAAAGCCTATGTCAGGAGACTTTATCTAGGCATCTATGAATTTAGCGTTCTCTTCGCTAACTAACCTTTTGGTAAAATCCCTTTCTGGCTTATGGGAGGCGAAAACTACATTGATGGGAGTCTTGAAGTTAAAAACATTTTTCACCCTTTGCAAAGAGTACACATTCAAGGTCTCATCTTCCAAAAGCTCCTTTAGGAGTTTTCTGTCCTCCTCCTCTCCCTCTTTAAGGGAATAATCGTCAAAGAATATGCTGTGTTCTCTCCTCAGGGCACCTACACCAAGACTATCCCTGTTAATGTCTTTTGTGTTGGTAATATAAGGGTTTTCAGCTTCAGTTTTGTATCTTACGCTTTTGGTTTTCTTCCTTCCTATCACTCCAATCCCCTGTAAGATAGTGTGTCTGCTTTGCTCATGGACTAAATCTTCACCCTCACCTATTCTCTGTAGCGAATTCTTTATAATTGCCAGAATCCTCTCATAAGGATATTTCTTGCTATATGTAGTTTTCTCTTCTAAATCAAATGCCTTGAATTTGTTTAATATATCTTGAGCTACCTCCTCAGCAGGATACAGCTTATATTCTATTGGTGTTTTCTTCTCCCATTGCGTCTCTTTTACAGCTCGCTCATAGGTAGTGGTTTTCTCTTCCCTTACAGCTCGGCTGTTGAGTGAAATAAAACCTTTGCTGAACACATATTCTTTAACTTGCGGAGTTTCAACTAACTCTTCGGATT
>CAYVML010000043.1:0-9085 GCA_964452475.1 uncultured Dehalococcoidales bacterium | reverse complement strand
AATCAACTAGAACAGCGGCCAGTCCCATAAACATAATAACCGCTAAGGTCAGTATACAGCCATATTTTACCTTTCTAGCTAAATCCAACCAGTTACCCTTCCTCCAGAGTAGGAGGAATAGAACATAGATACCCAGATAAGTAACGCTCGCCAACAGGACAAAGTAATTGAGTCGAAACAAACGTCGAACATCTGCAAGGTGAGTAAGTTCATGGTTCATCCCTTCCTCCTGATACAGCAAGAATTTTCCCCCTGATCTCCCCTGTACACTAAGCTGTGGCGTCTCTGTCCTGTAGTTGAAATAATCTACCAGCACCCTGGCAACTATACTCAGTTGTTGTTTATCTATCCCAGTATCCTCACTCACTTTATATCTATCAAAACCATACTCATAGAGGCGAACGCTATTAATCTCCAATTGAATAGTACTGGTAACTAGCATTAGAGAAATACAAAAAACAAACAGTGTAGAGGTAATAATTTTAATAATTTTCAATTAACACCTTAGAATATGTCAAAGGTACAGTATAAAACAAGCGTGCTATAATTTTTAACATGTCCAATAGTTTTACTCATCTCCACGTTCATACTGAATACAGCCTCCTTGATGGCATGTGCCGCATACCTCATCTTATCGCCAGGGCTAAGGAAATGGGTATGGACAGTCTGGCTATCACCGACCATGGAGTTATGTATGGCGTCATCGATTTTTACATGGCTGCTAAGGAAGCTGGAATTAAACCTATTATCGGGTGTGAAGTATATGTTGCCAAGACCGATCGCCATAATCGAGACCCTAAATATAGAAAGCCATATCATCTTACATTACTGGCCAAGAATAAAATAGGATATCACAATTTAATAAATCTCGTTACTAAGAGTCATTTCGAGGGGCAGTATTACAAACCAAGGGTGGATAAGGAACTACTAGAGATTCATCATGAAGGGCTTGTCGTTCTCTCTGGTTGTACTAATGGAGAGCTCTCTCGTCTTATTCTGGACGGGCAAGATGAGGAGGCTGCCAAGACAGCTTCCTGGTATAAAGATACCTTCAGTGACTATTACCTGGAAATCCAGAGGCACCCTATTCCTGAACTTGAACAAATCAATCAAGGCCTTATCTACCTATCTGACAAACTTGACATCCCGCTGGTAGCAACAGTCGATACTCACTACGTTGACAAGGAAGATGCTTATGCCCATGATCTTCTGCTATGCATAGGAACTAATTCATCTATACACGATGAAAAGAGAATGAAAATGGCAGGGGACTTTTTCTATCTTAAGAGTCCTGAAGAGATGGAGCAACTCTTCAGTGACCTACCTCAGGCTATAGAAAATACCCAACGCATCGTTGATATTTGTCAGCTCGAACTAGACTTCAGCGAACTTCACCTGCCAAAGGTGACTCTTCCAGAAGGTAAAGTGGCAGAATCTTTTTTATCAGAGCTCTGCTGGCAGGGCCTAGAAAAGCTATTCTCAAATGCAAGTTCTGATGTCAAAGAACGACTCACCTATGAACTGGATGTAATCCAGAAGACTCACTTCGCTGACTATTTCCTGGTTGTTTGGGACATCGCCTCCTTTGTACGAGAAAAGCATATTCATTTCGGTGTACGAGGTAGCGCTGCTGCCAGCTTAGCTCTTTACTGTCTGGGAATCACGGACATCAACCCACTGACATATAACCTGGTTTTCGAACGCTTTCTCAATCTTGAACGCCGTGAAATGCCAGACATCGATCTTGATTTCCAAGATGACCGCCGTGACGAAGTACTGGCCTATGTAAACCAGAAATATGGGACGGATCATGTAGCTCAGATTATTACATTCGGTACGCTGCACGCTAAAAACGCATTGAGAGATACAGGTAGAGCTTTAGGTTTGCCCTATAGTCAGGTCGACCAAATCGCCAAACTTATACCTTCTGAGCAGAATATCCTTCTTGATAAAGCACTGGAAGAGAGTAAAGAGCTTAATGATATTTACCACCAGGACGAGATTGTACATAATCTGGTTGATTCAGCCAAGAAATTGGAGGGTCTTGTCAGAAACGCCAGCACACACGCAGCTGGGGTTGTCATAGCACACGATCCTTTAACCGAGTACGTACCACTCCAGCCAACGAGTAAAGGCACTCAGAATGCCGCCATGACTCAGTTCCATATGAAAAATATCGCTCTCCTTGGTCTTTTAAAAATGGATTTCCTGGGCTTATCAAACTTAACCATTCTGTCTAAAACCACAGACATCATTAAGCAAACACAGGATAAGTCCATAGAATTACAACGTATTCCACTGGACGATGAAAAAACCTTCAAATTACTTTCTTCAGGAGAAACCAGGGGAATATTCCAACTGGAGAGTAGCGGCATGCGTCGTAATATAGAAGAGCTTAAACCCAGTAAATTCAGTGATATCGCTGCCATGGTAGCCCTTTATCGACCAGGTCCAATGGAACAAATCCCAACTTTCATAAAGGCCAAGCAGGGAATCATTCCGGTTCATTATCCTCACCCAGCCTTGAAGGAATTCCTAGAAGAGACGTATGGTGTTATTGTTTATCAAGAACAGGTTTTATTCATTGTACAGGCTCTCGCTGGTTATAGTCTTGGGCAAGCTGACATTTTTCGCAAAGCTATGGGAAAGAAGATAGCCAAGACAATGAAAACTCAACGCAATAACTTTGTTGAAGGGGCAGAAAGAAAAGGAGTATCAAAAAAACTTGCTGAAGAGATTTTCGCTTTAATTGAACCCTTTGCAGGCTATGCCTTTAATAAAGCTCATAGTGTAAGCTACGCACTACTGGCATACCGTGGTGCCTACCTGAAAGCTAATTACCCCACTGAGTACATGACTGCCTTTCTCAACACTTATAGCGATAACACCGACAAGCTACGTGCAGCAGTAGCTGAATGCCGACGCCTGGGCATTCAGCTACTGCCTCCAGATATCAATAAAAGCCAGTCCTGTTTTGCCATTGAGCAAGTGGAAGGTAAAAGCAACGCAATTCGCTTTGGGCTAGCCGCCATTAAAAATACTGGCAGTTCCCCTATAGAGAGTATACTATACGCTCGCCAGCATGAGAGTATTTTTAAGTCCATAGAAGATTTTTGCCGGAGAGTAGATTCACGTAGTATCAATAGAAAAGTGCTAGAGAGCTTAATTAAAGTTGGAGCTTTTGATTCCTTGGGCGAACGAGGATCTTTCCTGGATTCTCTTGACAGGATTATTTCCTTTGGACAATTGGAACAAAAAATGCGAGCCTCGGGACAATCCAGTATGTTTGGGGCATTACTTCAGTCCAGCCCTGCTCTTCTCCTCAACAAATCAGAAAAAGTCCCCCCTAGTCAGAAGTTTAAATGGGAACGAGATTTGTTAGGTGTATCTCTCTCTTCATCAGTTCTAAATAATCTAAACTTCAATCGTTCCTACTTACATACAGTATACTGCGGCGAAATCAACGCTGATATGGCCAACAAGACTGTTACCACTATAGGAATGGTAGCATCCATTCGACAGGCTTATACCCGTGATAACCGCCAATTCATTGTAGTAACAGTAGAAGATGCTGAAGGAAGTATAGAAGTAAACGTATGGCCAAGGTTATATGAAAGTAACAAGCAATTGTGGTGCGAGGATAATATACTCATCATACGAGGTACGGTGAAAAGCAGAAATGGCGGGGCTCAACTAAACTGCCAAGAAGCACACATCTACCATGATTCTAATCGGGAGAAGACGCCGCAACCAGAACTATCAATAAAACAAACTCATCTTGCCATAACACTAATTGAAACAGGAAATTCCAAAGAAGATATTGAGGCTCTACATAAAACCGTTGCAATTCTACAGAATTACCCCGGCAAGACTAGTGTCTCTCTCACGATTGCTAGCGATAGAGAGACAACCCATCTGGATATGCCACAGATAGCTATAGACTTTTGTCCAGAACTGGCGAAGGAACTAAGGGACATGTTAGGCGAAGACAACCTAAAAATGGTATAGGATTACTTTTACTCAGTTTCCACTACTATCACACCGTAGTCTCCATCTTTACGACGGTACAGCAGATTAACCGTGCCGGTTTCTGCCTCAATAAAAATAAAGAAGTCGTGGCCTAAGAGCTCTAATTGCTCTTTTGCCTCATCTATAGACATGGGCTTAAGAAGGAAATGCTTGCTTCTAACCACCTCCGGAGAAATATCCAGCTCTTCTCTGTTGAGAGACATTTCCTGGTGTGTCTGGGAAATGCCTCTCCTTTTCTCATACCTCTTACCTTTATATCGTTCAATGCGCTTATTCAGTGCGTCCATCACTTTGTCTATAGCTGTTGGAATATCGGCAGCCTCTTCATAAGCCCTAATCAGAGTTCCTTTACTATCGAGAGTAACCTGCACCGTAAATCTATACTCAGGATCTCTCGACTTTTTCTTAGAGATCTCCACTTTTCCCTCACCAAGTGAAGGTAAAAAATGGTCCAGTTTTCCAATCTTTTTATTAATTTGCTTCTCTATTGCTTCAGATGGTTCTAAGTTCTTGGTTATTATTTGTAGCTGCATATCTCCTCCTTAGTCATAGGTTTCCCTCGCTACAGTTAGTCCCCACACTGAAATAGCGCCTTGTTTTTTTAGGGCTACGGCACATGCCTCCAGGGTAGCACCAGAAGTGCAGACATCATCGACTAAGATAATTCGTTTATTCATCACCCTATCATCCCGGCAGATAAATGCATTGGCAACATTCCTCCATCGTTCTTCTACAGCTGTTGTACTTACTTGAGGCTGTGACTCCCTTACTCGAATAAGACAATCATCAAGCACAGGCATCATTATCAGCCTACCTAAATTTCGCGATATAAGCAAAGATTGATTATAACCTCGTTTTCTTAAACGCCGGTGATGTAGAGGAACGGGAATCAATACTTCACCAGGGATACTATGCAATTCTAGGTACTCAGCTAGTAATTCAGCAAGGCAAAAGGATAATGCCTTCAGGTGTTTGTATTTCAGTTCATGTATAGCCTTGCGTATAACTTCATCGAAGCGGAATGGCGATCTGATGCCATCAACCTCTCCTGGCCTTTGTCGACAGCGAGCACACAGAATGCCGCTGGCCTGTGTCATGCCACACCTGGGACATAAAGGAGGTAGCAATTTGGGTAACCTTTGCCTACACTCAAGGCATAAAAAACTGCCCTGTTTCCCACATCCAATACAATAACGTGGGAAAAAAGAATCCAGAATCAAGTCACCCAGGCGACTTAAACGAGACAACTGACTGTATTTCGATTAGTGCTTAACGAGAACGTGTATGAAGTGCCCCACTGAGAATCGGCTCATTGAGGTATATCTCTCCATTCCTGATTTTGATATTATAACCGCAATCAGGATTGCTGCATACCCAGGCTTTGTAGTGAATTGGCGCTCCCTGTCCAAAATCGGAAAGGGGTAACAAAACACCAGTGCCACACTTCTGACATTTGGGATACGAATTATTTTCCAAGGGTCCTCCTCCCATCCAAAAAAGTTGCTTGATTTTACACCAAAATCAGGTTATTAGCAAATTTAACCCTTCTCCACTTTAAGAAATCCCTACCCCTCTCTCTCCCTTAAGCCTCGACGTAAACAAACAGGAATATATTGCACCCTTTGGCGTCAATTGGCTCCTCATTAGGCTAACAGTTTGGACGTCAAATGAGATGCCAGCCTCAATCCCCAAAGGCTTGATAAATGTGCCAATATCTCTTCTCTCCTCAGGCAATACGCTATCTTTTATACGAGCAAGTGTTAGATGAGGAACAAAAGGGCGACCTTCTTTAGGAAAACTGCAAGAGACGAGCAATGAGTCAAGTTTCTTTTGTAGTTCCAATAGTTTTTCTACCTCACCATTAATGGCAATCCAGAGGATTCGTGGTTGCCTTAGATCAGGGAAACCCCCCAAACTAGCTATCTTCAGTAGGAATGGAGAAAATCCCTGAGTAGTTTCTTCAATGGCTTTATTTATTGCTGTTATTTGTTTAGTCGATATGTTACCCAGGAATTTCAATGTTATATGAACTCCTTCTGGATTAGCCCACTTGATGCCGGGGTGTCCACCTTGCTTCATCTTATGTTCTATTCTATGCAGACCATTTTTAACATCCGGTGGCAATTCAATAGCTATGAAAGAGCGAACCTGTTCAACATTTGGCAACATTATTGCTCTCCTCGTGTTCTCGATATAACAACTCCCAGGCATTATCTCCCAGAATATCGGCTTTCTCTTTGTCACCCAGTTGCGAGGCTCGTATCTGAGTTATAATACGACCTGGTAGCATAAGTGGGTAATCACTGCCAAACAAGATTTTATCACTGCCAATGAGACTGCTGACCTGTTTATAAATCATAGCTCTATAGAGCCAAATAGTAGCTGCGGTGTCAAAGTAGACATTGGCAAAAGCATCAGCCACCTCTGGCATCAGCGCATAAAAGGGCAACCCTCCTCCCCAGTGGGCACAAACTATTTTTAACTCTGGAAACATCTGTATAAAAGGGTACAGTACTGTCGGAGTAATGCTGCCTTTGCCAGTATAATAATGTCCTACTGGTTCAGATGAATGGGTTAGAAGGATTAGATCATTCTTTACTGCCTCACTGGCCAATGGTTCCATTATCTCCTTATCTGTAAGGTTAAAGCCCTGAATATCAGACCTCATCTCTCCTAAACCCTTTGCTCCTGCCTCAGCACAGCGAAGCATTTCAATAATTGCCGCATCTCCTGCTCTCGGCTGAATAGCACAGAAGGCTACAAGTCTTTTGGGGTAATGCGACACTGCTTCCAGAATATAATCATTTGTCTCTATACAGAGATCATGGTTGACCCACCCTATGTTAAGTACTACGGACAGGTCTACCTCATTTTCATCCATACGAGCTATCAGTTCTTCAGCAGTAATAAGTTTCGTTTGTGGATCAGAATAATACAGCGAAAAACAAGGGTCATGCCTGATATACTCGCCACGGTTCTCCTTTATCCATGGAGGGAATATATGAGTATGAAAATCAATAATCACTAGCCTTCAATCTTAGTTGCCGCTAGCTTTTCAATCGCTGTAACCAGAGCTTGTGTCCCCTTTTCATACAGCCCATCTGCCTCTACAGAATGGAAAAGCTGATGTACTAAAGCTACTCCCGGAAGAGTTGCCTCACCATCACCTGCTGCTTCCATTACCAAACGTAGATCCTTCTGGATGGTCTTAACCATAAAGCCTGGCTCAAGATCTCTATCGAGTATCTTAGGGCCAAGGTTAGAAAGCTGCCATGAACCTGCTGCTCCAGCGCTTATAGCGGAAAGCATCCTCTTGAGATTTATCTTCGATTTTGCCGCCAGAGTAAGTTCCTCACACACCGCCAGGAGGTTAAGAGCACACCCTATTTGGTTACAGAGTTTGGTAACCTGTCCTGATCCATGTTCTTCTCCAATATGGGTAATGTTCTTTCCCAGTACCTCAAAAATCGGCATACACCTTTTAAGTGCATCCCCAGGTCCTCCAACCATAATAGACAGTGTCCCCGCTTTAGCTCCTGTATCACCTCCGCTAACAGGAGCATCCAGCATAGTAACTTCCTTTTCCTCCAACCTGGTAGCAATCTCTTTAGTAACCTTTGGTGACATCGTAGTCATATCGATTAAGGTCATTCCAGGGCGGATGCCTTCAATTACTCCACTTGAGCCCAGAACGACTTCTCTGACATCCCCAGAAGCCGTTACCATGGTTATCACGACATCAGACTTCTCCGCAACTTCCCTGGCTGATTTTGCTGCAGCCGCACCATATCCCACACACTCATCAATGCTAGGTTGGCTGCGGTTCCACACAGTTACAGAATAACCTGCGTTTAATAAGTTTTTGGTCATTGGCTTCCCCATTATTCCAAGTCCAATAAATCCTAACCTTTCCTTTGCCATAAATACCTCCTATCATTTTTTCTTCTCGCCGGATAGAATAATTAACAAGCTAAATAATACCACATACACCTCAACTTTCCAGTTCGTTAATGAGCCAAAGTCGCCTATTACAATAGGGCATTACTCCCGTTCTATTGCTTCTAGACTAAAAGTTATTATCTATATTTCATAGTCCACGGATAAGCCTTTGCTAGCTTCACTTTTAATTGCCAATCTCCACAATCGCCATAATTTGACTGTGATTTGTACGACAACGTATAGTTGATTCAAACAGGGAAATGAGGTGACATAGATGAAAGAGACCTGGAAAGCAACAGTTGGAGGCATTCTGAGTATTATTTGTGGGTCTTTTGGGGTACTCGCGGGTCTGGTAGTTGCAGTATTGGGAGGGAGTATTACCTGGCTAGTAGGCATTCCCTTTGCAACAAGAATCCTCGCTCTGATAGGTAGTCCGCTGATAGCGTTGGGGGTAATAGCAATTGTGGGCGGGGTTTATGCCATAAGGAGAAGAGCCTGGGGTATGGCTCTGGCTGGAGCTATCTGTGCGTTGCTGGTTCCTCCACCATTTATTCTGGGCATACTGGCTATAGTATTTATAACGATGAGCAAGGAAGAACTCAATCAACGCAGCTAGTAACCCGTGGTCACTGCCGATTGATAAGATACAAGCTAGCATTAAGTGAAATATGCTATGCCGAGGGAGGGACTCGAACCCACACTCCCTTACGGGAAGCGGATTTTAAGTCCGCCGCGTCTACCATTCCGCCACCTCGGCAGATATAAATAGGCGGCGAGCGGATTTGAACCGCTGAATAGGGGTTTTGCAGACCCCCGCCTTAACCACTTGGCTACGTCGCCCCTTTTAACCGATAAAACCGGTAATTAACGCAGGTTTTATATTCAATTGGAGCGGAAGACGAGATTCGAACTCGTGACCCTCTCCTTGGCAAGGAGATGCTCTATCGCTAAGCCACTTCCGTATTACTTTTGGTGCCGAGGGGGAGATTTGAACTCCCATGAGCTTACGCTCACTAGCCCCTCAAGCTAGCGCGTCTACCGGATTCCGCCACCTCGGCTCACACTGGCAGGAGTGGGAGGACTCGAACCCCCGACCGGCGGTTTTGGAGACCGCTGC
>CAYVML010000042.1:0-9323 GCA_964452475.1 uncultured Dehalococcoidales bacterium | reverse complement strand
AATAAATCCATTGGTTGTAACTAAAGAAGGCAAGGTTATTGCTGGTGATTGCCGCATGGGAATTGACGATAGCGCAAGTTTTCGCCATCCAGAGATGAACATTAAAATTCCCAGAGAGTTCCCCTGGGAACCCAGTGAGTTTGATGTCGTTGGTTGGGGCATTGAAGAGACTGATCTACGTGGTTCCGGATTCGTCATGAAAATGACACTGGATGAGAGTAGTTCAGGATATATTGGCTTTCATGCTATCGGTGGCGGAGCAGCCATGATTGGGATAGATGCGCTAAGCCGTGTCGGTCTTAAAGCAGCAAATTTTGCTGACACCAGCGGTAATCCGGTAGGCTCTAAGGTTTATCGAGTAGCCAAGGCAATATTTGCTCAACCTAATATTGAAGGTTATCTTTTAGCTGGATTTATGATTTCGAACCAGGAACAATGGCACCATGCACATGCGTTGGTAAAAGTGCTTAGGGAAGAACTTCCCAAGCGACCAGGATTTCCCTGTGTACTTCTTTTAGCTGGTAATAAAGAAAAGGAGTCACAGGAGATACTACATGATGGATTGAAAGGCCTACCTGGACGTATCGAAATTTATGGAAGAGAACACGTTGAGGACAGCGATTTCATCGGGAACAGGATGGTGGAATTAGTAAAAGAATATCGTAAAGAGAAAGGAAGCTAAGGGAGGTTCTGTATCATGGAATTTGAAGAGAGAACGATAAAAGTCATTATTGATACGAGCAAGTGTCCTGATTGTAAAAGTAAAGCTTGCATAGAGGCTTGCAAAATCTATAGTCGAGGGATCCTTCAATTGGAAGATGGGAAACCGTCTGTAAGCCACCTTAGCCCTGACGAGATAAAAAGGAAAGGTACGGAATGTTTGGCATGTGAATATCAATGTTGGCAGAATGGTAATAGCGCTATTCGTATTGAGGTACCTATTAAGGGTCTTAATGAATATAGAGCTAAACATAATCTCAAATAGGGGGAAGAAATGGCAATACTGATAGATAAAAATACCAAGGTGATCGTTCAAGGGATAACAGGAAGAGAGGGCTCTCTTCGTTCTAAATATATGAAGGAGTATGGTACCAAAGTGGTTGCAGGTACTTCTCCTGGACGAGGGGGACAGGAGGTTAATGGGATCCCTGTTTATAATACTGTTAAAGAAGCAGTCAAAGAGCATGGAGCTATAGATATGAGTGTTACCTTTATCCCGGGTCCAGGGGTTAAGATGGCTACACTGGAGGCTATCGACGCTGGCGTTAAGATTATAGTTGGTCCTGTCGAACGTGTTCCCTTACATGATATTATGATTATGATAGCAGTAGCAAAAGAGGCAGGGGTCACTATAGTTGGCCCTGGGTCTATTGGAGTTATTACCCCTGGGCAAGCTGTTGCTGGTTGGTTAGGGGGCAATGTTAGCTGGGCTAATGAACTTTTTATACCTGGTCATATAGGAGTTCTATCACGAAGTGGAGGAGAATCAGGGACGGTGCCATGGGTTCTTAAAAATGGTGGGTTTGGTGTAAGTACAGCTATCCATACAGGCACAGAGCCTATACTGGGAATGTCATTTGCGGATTTTCTGCTTCGCTTTGAAGAGGATGAACAAACGCTTGCTATAGCTGCTTTTGGTGAAATCGGTGGTAGTCAGGAAGAAGAAGCAGCAGAAGTTATCAAGGCTGGTAAGGTGACCAAGCCTTTCGTTATCTATATCGCTGGTGCTGCAGCACCTGAAGGGCAGAGGTTTTCGCATGCATCAGCCATAGTAGAGAGGGGGCGTGGTTCGGTAAAGGGAAAGGTGAAAGCTCTCCGCGAAGCAGGGGCATATCCCGTAGATACACCTAAGGATATCGTCCCTACACTTAAACGATTGTTAAATAAATAACATAGGAGGTTTGATGTATGTAGAGTGGGTTGTTTGATGTCTCTATATTAAAAAAATTCTAGCTTTTGTAAGGAGGGAAAATGCCAGTTTTGCGTTCTGTATTTTATATTCCAGGAAATAAAGAAGAGATGATTGCTAAGGCTCCCAAGATAGCTGCTGATGTCATTACACTTGATCTTGAGGATTCTGTACCCCCAGCTGAGAAAGAGAAAGCCCGTGAACTAACCCACAAGAATCTCAAAATGGTGGCCGCTACGGGGGTAGATGTATATGTTCGTTTGAATAACTGGGAAACCGGTATGACTAATGCGGATTGTGAAGCTGTGGTAGATGTAGGCCTTAATGCTGTCTGTCTTGCCAAGTGTGGAGGGCCAGATGATGTTAAGCGCCTGGATTGGAAATTGCAAGAAATGGAACAGAAAAGAGGATTGAAACCAGGCAGCATCCAGATTCAATTATTAATAGAAACAGCAAAAGGAATGATGAATGTTTACGAAGCTGCCAAGGCAAGTACTAGGGTAAATTCTCTTATCTTTGGCGCAGTGGACTATACCACCGACATGAGAGTAAAACTGGTTCAACCAAATGGACATGAACAGAATTGGGCCAGGGCTCGCATGGCATGTGCAGCAAGAGCGGCGGGCATTATAGCTATTGATTGTCCTTATGTAGCATTCAAAGATACCGAAGGATTCGAAAAGGATACCCAGTATGGCCGTCAATTAGGATTTGAAGGAAGAATGTTGATTCATCCAAGTCAGATTGCACCTTCTCATGCAATTTATTCTCCTGCTCCAGAAAGAGTGGAGTGGGCGAAGGCAGTAGTAAAAGTGTTTGAGGAAGAAGGAATTGCTAAGGGTTCGGCTGCAGTAACGTTGAACGGGCATATGGTAGATACTCCTGTCTATATGAATGCTATGAAGATACTTGATGCCGCAAAACAGATCGAAGAGAAAGAAAGAAAACGTAACGCCTAACAGGCGGGATGTTAAAGTCAGGCAGAAACGATTTGCTGGGAGAGCAAGACAGGCTATCGCGTGTAGAGATAGTTGCCTTGCTTTTCCTGTAATCTGTTAGCTAGAAGCCTTTAGAATATTATGCTGTGAACAACAGGAGACCTCCTTTCGTTGTGGCTCTGGACAACATTCTGTTGAGAAGCTTTTTATAAATAACAGACATATTAAAGATACTTTGTACTAGCTTAGCTTGATTGTTATACCGGATTTGTATTAATGGATTACGAGATTGTTATTGGACTAGAGGTTCATGCTCAATTATTAACCAAGAGTAAAATGTTCTGCTCTTGTGGTACTGATTATATGAATGCGGCACCTAATACACATGTTTGCCCAGTCTGTTTAGGTATGCCAGGAGTCCTTCCCGTTATCAATCGGAAAGCGGTGGAATATACAGTGATGACTGCACTGGCTCTTAATTGTACCATTCCTGAATATACGAAGTTCGATCGAAAAAATTATTGCTATCCTGATTTGATGAAGGGGTATCAGATATCGCAGTATGATGCTCCTATTGGAATAAATGGATGGTTGATTATTGATAGTGATGCAGGTAAAAAAAAGATCAACATTACCAGGGTACATCTAGAAGAGGATGTGGCGAAATCGTGGCATCGTGGAGACTATAGCCTGATAGATGTTAACCGTGCTGGTATACCATTGATGGAGACGGTGAGTGAGCCAGATATCCGCTCTCCGGAAGATGCGCGGGATTATTTAATTAAGCTACGAAATGTTCTTCGCTATTTAGGAGTTTCTACAGGGAATATGGAAGAAGGTAGTTTCAGGTGCGATGCAAATATTAGTCTTCGTCCGAGGGGCTCAAAGCAATTATTTGCCAAGGTAGAGGTTAAGAATTTGAATAGCTTTAAGGCTGTTTATCAATCCTTGAAGTATGAGGCAGGACGGCAAGGGAAATTGCTAGAACAAGGAGGAGACCCTGTACAAGAAACAAGAGGGTGGATAGAAGAAGAGGGAGTAACTGTAGTGCAGAGGAGTAAAGAATACGCTGATGATTATCGTTATTTCCCGGAACCTGATTTACCACCTATAGTGCTGGATAGGGAGTGGGTGGAGGAGGTTAATGCGAGACTTCCCGAATTACCTGAGGCCAAGAGAGAACGCTTTATGGTACAATATAAATTATCGTTATATGATGCTAGTGTTCTCACTGCTTCAAAGGGCTTAGCAGCCTATTTTGAGGATAGTCTTAAAATAGCAGGTAGTAGTAAGGCGAAAACAGTGAGTAATTGGCTGTTGGGTGATTTTAGTCGATTGCTCAACTTAAACGCTTTGGATATAGAATCTACTAAAGTGAGCCCTGAACATTTGGTTGAGATGCTTGAACTCATTGATAAAGGTGTTATTAGCGGGCCAGCCACTAAAACTGTATTTGAAGAGATGTTCTATAGTGGAAAGCATGCAAGTGAGGTTATAAAGGAAAAAGGACTAAATCAGATTAGTGATGCTGCTGAATTGAAGGCAGTGGTGAGAAAAGTGATGGAAAATAATACAAAATCAGTGGCTGATTTTAGGGGTGGTAAACAGCAAGCTCTGACCTTTATAATTGGACAGGTCATGAAAGCTACCAGAGGAAGAGCTAATCCGGCTGTGGTTAAAGATATTCTTATACAAGAATTAGGAGAAAAGTAAATGCCGACGTACCTTGCTATTGCTCAATTAATAGTCGCTATAGCTCTAATTGTAGTCGTACTGTTTCAACTCCATGGTGGCGGCATGGGAGGAATATTTGGTCAGACTGATTCTGTTTATCGAACGCGCAGGGGGGTTGAGAGAAGCTTGTTCATTCTAACTATTGTTCTGGCTGTTATTTTTGTCATAGTGGCGATTATCCTAGTGCTATTTTCTTGATAACAAGGAATGGCTTCAGTAGTAACACTAACAACAGATTTTGGGGTAACTGATATCTATGTTGGTGTCCTTAAAGGAGCTATACTTAGTGTAAACCCAGATGCTACTATTGTCGATATTACACATTCTATTGAACCACAAAATGTTGTCCAGGCAGCTTTCGTTCTAAATAACGCATACCGCTACTTTCCTAAACAGAGCATACACATGGCCATCATTGATCCTGGTGTGGGAAGTGGACGTCGAGGTGTGATACTGAAAACAGCAACTGCTTTATTTGTTGCTCCTGATAATGGTATCCTCAGCTATGTAATCAATGAGTTATCTATGAATGAGGACTCTTCGAGCCAATACCTCCAACCTTATACTGAGGTATTATTAGGCGAAGGACTTGAGGCCGTTATTATCACAGACCCGCGCTTCTGGCGTCAACCAGTAAGTACTACTTTTCATGCTAGAGATATTTTTGCTCCAGTTGCTGCTGGGCTCTCATTGGGTATTTCACCTTATGAGTTTGGAGAGAAACTGAATTCTCTACATGTTTTTCCTACCCAAAGACCTTTAATAGATCAAAAAGGCAATTTAACTGGCCATGTAATATGGATTGATCATTATGGTAATTTAGTTACTGATATAAGAGGTACTGATTTGCCAAGGGTAGATGTCGATATTGAGATAGCTGGTTATCGCTTACATGGAATAGCTCATTATTATAAGGAGTCACATGATTTGATGGCTATTATGGGAAGCAATGGCTATCTTGAGATTTCGTTGCCTGAAGGAAGTGCCTGCGATTATCTTAATGCCAGGGTAGCTGATGAGGTTAGAGTGTTGCCTCTTTCATATTAGCTCTTGAAGTTATGTTCTCTTACCCGAATATACCAAGCATTCTCAGTCCGAGATAAATCATGAGGCCCATAAAAATATAACGTAACTTTTCTGCTGGTAAGGCGTGTGCTACTTTAGCACCCACCTGTGCCATAGGAATGCTGGGTATAACGAGACATAACCATATTAATGCATTTATGTAACCAATCGAATATAGTGGAAGCATTTCAGTTATCCCCTGAGCCCTTGTAAGCCATGTAATAATGGCTCCTATGCTGATAAACATCACTGCGCCAGTGGATGTGCCTATTGCTTCATGCATAACAAAACCGAGGGCTAGGGCCATTGTGGGTACCATTACTGCACCGCCTCCGATACCCGCTAGCCCGGCTAAAACTCCAACAGGAAAACCCAGGGCTATAAGGGCAATTGGGTTCTCATTGGCGTGTTCTTCCCCACTGTAGCTTACCGTTTTCAGCATTCTCGTCTTTCCCACGCCCATCCAGAGGGCAATAACCAGTAATAATATTCCGAATCCTGTTTTCAATACATCACATGACAATTGATTCGCGATATAGGCTCCAAGGGCTGATCCACCTGCACCACAGGGACCCAGAATTAATGCGGCTCTCCAGCGCACTGCATTCTTTTTGTTATGCCTCCAGGCTCCACTCATAGCGGTAGGTAAAATTACTGCGGCACTGGTAGCAACAGCTACTTTCATTGCACAGGAAGCAAACCCCATGGCTTCTACTATCCAAAGTATTGCAGGGACCATGATGATGCCTCCGCCAATCCCTAAAAGTCCACTGGCGAAACCAGTACCAATACCAGTGAGTAATAGTATAAGGATGTAAGTTATCGCCATATTATCCTCGCTTTTAATATCACTTTGTAATTTATGTAGAATTACATACTGATAGATGCCATTATAACAGTATACGTTCTATTTCAGAGTGTAGCCTTTGAAATAAAAATGTATGTTGCAGAACCTTCATATCTTTAACACATGTCAAACTGTTAATTATATAATTTATACTTTGTTATTCAGCACAGATAATAATTCGGCAGCAATAGAGGACAGGTAATCTGAACGATATTGCTCAATTTTCCCTTCATCACATAATTTAGCCAGTACAGGATCTATAGGTAATTGGCCTAGAAGTGGAGCTCCAGCTTTTTTAGCCATTTCCTCTCCCTTGCTTCTGCCAAAGATCTCGAGTTTCTGCCCTGTTTCTGGCATAAGGAGAAAGCTCATATTTTCAATTACCCCCAGTACACGGGTGTTCATTTTTCCTGCCATTTTTATGGCTTTCATCACTATCATTTCTGTTAAATCCTGGGGCGTAAAAACATCGATTACTCCTGACAGAGGAATCGTTTGCATCAGCGTTAGAGGAATGTCTCCAGTACCTGGTGGTACGTCTATTACTAAGTAATCAAGCTTACCCCATAATACCTCTTCCCAGAACTGCGTGATGGCCTTTGCCATGAGTGGGCCACGCCAGATAACAGCGTCATCTTCACTGGGTAATAGCAGGTTCATTGACATGATTTCAATTCCTGTTTTGGAGAGTACTGGTAAAATACCCCCCTTATTACCGCCGGGATGTTCAGTTAGTCCGAACATTTTCGGAATACTGGGACCAGTTATGTCAGCATCAAGTATGCCAACTTCACTGCCTTCTAGGACGAAGGATAGGGCTAAAAGGCCAGCCATCAGTGATTTGCCTACACCACCCTTACCACTCATTACTGCTATTATTTTCTGTATTTGATTCAGTTCACTTGGCTTAGCTTCGATAAAATCAATAGTAACCCCTTGTATCTCTGGGATGCTTTTAATAGTTGCCGCTACTTTATTCTTGAGCCATTCTTGGACTTGAGGCGAGAGGGCTGTTGAACTAAGGTTGATTTTCGCTTTACCCTCTTCTATTGTTATATCTCTAACTAAATTCATCTGGACCAGGCTGCGCCTCACCCCTGGAACAAAAACCTGTTGTAGTGATTCCTCAATATGCTTATCTATAGACATATAGTACCCTCCATGCATGATAGATTACTGGTGAAATTCCACAGGTATTTACTAATGGTCACATATATTGTTACTAGTTGACAAAGTGCCATTTAGATAATCCTTTACGACTTTTTCAGGATCATCTGTTGTGACACCAGTGATGACTTTGATGTTTTTTTCATGAAAAATTGCTTGTGCCCTGGAGCCCATTCCACTGGCAATTACTACAGATACACCCCTACTAGAGAGCCATTCTGGTAAGATTC
This sequence comes from uncultured Dehalococcoidales bacterium, assembly GCA_964452475.1. Classification (GTDB taxonomy): domain Bacteria; phylum Chloroflexota; class Dehalococcoidia; order GIF9; family AB-539-J10; genus JAUUZT01. The sequence continues at coordinate 1,433 of CAYVML010000042.1, read as the reverse complement.
CTGGTTGGTGCCTTGGCGAAGCTTCTATCTCTTTTTTAATAATAGTACCTGAAGTTTCATCAATTTCATATAGAGCGAAATTGCTACAATGACCAAAATGTCCACTTATCTCGCCGTCAGTAATAGGTACTGCATACTTCATTTCTTTCCCTCCTGTAGCCAGTTTTTCTGAAGAATTGCTACAGATTTTCTATTACTGACCGACCTTGTTATTAGAAAACTGCAATACTATTATATCTTAGGTTAGCGCCCCTATTATTTATATTGTGGAAAGATATATTCGCTACTAACTCAAGTTCTTCTAACTGGCAGAGAATTTCAATTATCTCTGAAAGCCCTACATTTATATCATATTTATTAGTATAAATAAAAGTAGGAATGCTACAACAACATTACTAGTTCCTGAGTTGTAACAATTATCACTCCATCAGCAGTTATAAACACTGGCATTTCCTAAACTCTTAAGCTGCATAGGCTCCAAATCAATGATTGTGAGACATGTGCATTACCCACGTCAGGGGCCACTTTTACATCCAAACATGATTGTATATCGGATACTACAATTTGTGTGTCTCTTCGACTTCTTCTATTCCGATGGCTTAATTTCTTTTATACGTGCTTCTATTTGATCTAACTGGCCTTTTATTGCTTGGGATTGCTCCCTCAGCATATTTAGCTCTTCTTCTCGAGTTAGCTGTGGAGCATAGGGATTTGCTTCTGGATAGGAATATCCATAAGGAATTCCATATCCAACTCTCGGTCGCATTCCCGGATATGCCATTATTCCTCTAAAGCCATATCCTCTTCCAAAACCATAAGACCTTGCTCTAATACCTAGTGGGTTGCAGAATCCCCTCCCCCCGCCTGTCATTGGGCCTATTCCTCTGGGTCCTGTTCCATCAAATCCTGGCATGATGTACCTCCTTTTGTTAACTTAACCGTTAAGAATTTTTTTACCTCCGGGATAACTCTCTTTTTAAATAAATATCTGCTTAACTCCTTCTGAAAAGTCGTATTCTTTCTTCCTCTCTGAGGCTACTAATAGCTTCTTCCTCCACGAAATCCTCCCCTTCTTCCTCTACCACGACTAAAGGAAGGTATAGGGTATACCGGTTGGATATTCACGCTGGAACAGCTGGGGCAAGATATAGGGGCACCGCTGGCGAGTACATCGAAGGGCACATTCCATTCATACCCATCTTCATTACATATAAAACGGCTCTGTAACAAGCCAAAGTTGCCTCCTTCTATTTGGATTGCCTTGCCATTTACCAGTGCATCAGCCACTTTCTTATGTGCCAATTCCAATATGCGATGAAAAGTTGGCCTGGAGATACGCATCCTTTGTGCACTTGCCTCTTGTTCCAACCCTTCGAGATCTTTAAGACGAATAGCTTCTACTTCTTCTAAGGAAAGGCATACAGACTTTAATT